>NZ_JBEXFQ010000022.1:0-138833 GCF_040606855.1 Nocardia sp. NPDC005366 | reverse complement strand
CGATTACCCCACGCTGTCCTACCCCCCTCTTTTACCTCAGGGGGGGTCCCCCGACAAACAGATGAGGGGCGGGGCCCGCGCCGTTTCTTGTTTCCCAACGACGCCGCCGCAGTGAAGTGCGTCTACATGGTCTTGATGAATTTCGACCCGACGGGCAAGGGCCGCAAACAGGTGGACCATGTGGTGGACAGCAGCCCTGAACGTCTTCCAGTCGCCTCGCGGTTTCCGGGAACCCTACCGTCCGTACAGGCACAGGCCAGCCCATGCCCACACCGCGTCGCCCGGCATCCAGCTACCCGGCGCACCCGGCAACCTCACCCGCTGAGGCCTTGCGTTGTAGTAGGTTTCGCGTGCCCTGCGGAGCGCCTCGGCCGGGGCCGTGCCCGCCTGGAGCTCCCGGAGCAGGGTGGCCGTGATGACGCCTGTGCACTCGTCGTCGGCCGGGAGAGCAAAGAGTCCGGCGACCACCGCGCTCGCCCCGGCCAGCAGACAGACGGTGGCGAGATTCAATTGCTCGCCCGCGCGGGTGCCCATGTATCTACCCGAGAAACAGGCTTCCAGTACGGCGACACTGCCGGTCAGCGGTTGGGACAGCATATCGATGGCATCTATGACGCGGGTTCCGTCGCTGGCAACGAGGCAGCCCTCGGCACGGAGCGCGGATTCACCGTGACAGCCGACCATGAGCAGAGCGGCGGGGCCAAGGGCCTCCCGCAATTCCGCGGGATTATCGGTCCAGTTCGGCAAGGCGGCGCGTTCGGGCGTCCACGGAAGGTCGGGATCGAGATACGCGATCACGTCGCGCGGGGCGGCGGCCATCGTCGCTGTCGTCGGCACGGGCAATCTGGTCACCGCCGCTCGTATACCGAGGGGAGTATCGCCGATCAGCAATGCCTCGATCGGCACGTGGGACAGGATCGGCGGCAGAACCACCGCCATGGCCGCGGCCGGATGTGCCACGAGCCAGTCCTGTAAAGCGTTGGGCAGCAGAATATGTGCCAGGTCGGCCTGCCAGGCGCTTACTTCCGGCCGCCAGAGAACGTCGGCACGTTCGGCGGTAGTGGCATACCCGAGCGAGTCGATCTGGTCGATATGGGAAGTGCTCAGCGGCACGAGCGCGAAACGGGGTTCGCCGCCTGGCACCTGCCAGACGATGGGCAGCGTGCTGTCTCGCGTCGGTGCACCGGCAACGACGATCGCCTGATCCGGATGCGCGGCGACGAGCTGCTCGAAGCCGATCCACGGAGGCTGCTCTCCGGGAGCCAGCGTGGCGAGCAACGCGCTGAGCTGCTGAAGCAGGTGCCGCTGGGCACGCGGATCACTGTCTGCGCGTAAGGAAAGACCTTTGACGCGGGCAAGGAAACCGGTGACGCGCTCGCCCGGATCGCCGGCGCAGAGATGGTTTCGCAGGCCCAGCGGTGCCGCATCGAGCAGTAGGTCGGCCACAATCCGGGTGGCATCCGCGGTGTCGATGTCCTTGGCGACGTTCAACAGGTTCGTAATAACATCCCGCAAGGAGAAGTCGTGGTCGGCGCGTCGCCCCGGATCGGACACTTGTATTCGGGCCGCACGCAATGCTGAAGCGGTGTGCCGCATTGTTGCGACAGCGGCGGCGGGATCGCCCAGTTCGGCGCTGGCACAGCTGGCAAAGGACAGAGCAAGAGCCTCACCCGCTCTGAGCCCCATACGTCCGTACAAGTCTGCCGCGGCGGTCGCGGCGGCGTGTCGTTGGGCGGCGCCAGCACCGATTTCGGCCTCCATGGACAACACCCCGGCCTCGGCGAGGGGGTTGGTGCCCGCGGCGGTGAGTTCGCGCGCTTCGGTCAGCGCATCGAGAGCACCTGCGGCGTCACCGGTTTCGTGCCGTACGCGGGCTGCGGCACGCAGCATCCCGGCCAGGCCGAGACTGTCCGGTGACGCTCGGAAGCAATCCAGGCCCTCGTCGATATCTCGTATTGCACCGGAGGCGTCGCCCTCGTTCAGTCTCACGACGGCTCGTTCACGCAGTACGTATCCGAGTCCGTTCGTACTGTTGATCTCCCGGTATTTCTCGACCGCGCGATCGAGGCGGCGCAACCCTTCGGCCACGCGCCCGAGGATGAGCGCGTTATTGGCGAGCGCCCGTTCGGTATTGGCCGAGCCGAGCGAGTCGGTGTATTCGGTATAGAGGGCCGCCGCCTCCTCGAATGCCTCGTCGGATCCCGCATAGTCGCCGGACCATGCGAGCAGGTGTCCGAGCTCGAGCAGGTAGTTGGCTCGCGGATGGGTGGCGGGGGCTCCTTCGAGCGCGTGCTGGATCGCCTCCAGAGCGTCGACGATCTGCCCGCGGTGGCGGTACACGACCGCCATCTGCTTCCACGCCCGGCGACTCGCCCTGATATCACCCGCCTGGTCGGCCAGACGCAGTGCCGATGCGAGAACCGGCTCTGGATCCTTCGGGTACCCGCTGCCGGAGTATGCCTCGGCCAATGACACCAGCGCCCACGCACGGCCGCCGGCATCACCGGCCGCTTCGAATCCTTTGTCCGCCTTCTCGAGATGCACCGCCGCTTCGGGCTGCCGGTCGAACTGGTTCAGCGCCATCCCGGCCTCGAGATGGAGATGGGCCGCGATTATGCCGCCGTGTTCGCCGAGGGCGGCCACGCCGGATTCCGTGGTTTCCAGAACGGCGGGCAGATCGTCGAGGAGCCGGAACGCTTTCGTTCGCACCGCGAGTGCCCAGCCGTACGCATCGCATGTGCGCCAGGTGGCCAGGACCGCCATTGCACGGTCGGTTTCCTCGATCACGGTGCGCGGACGGCTCTCGCTGATCTTGTCGAGGTGGTTCAGCCAGATCTGGACGTCGCGGAGTTGTCCAGGTGTCGGCGCGGCGTCACTTGACACGGACGTGCGTGACGCTGCCGGACTCATCGGACAGGCACCTGAAGGTCGATTCGTTCGCGGTGCCGGAGAGTTTCCACCCCTCGCCGTCGACCTTGCGTATGTCGGTCACCTGCACGTCGGTGTATCCGTTGGATCGGAGATAGCGAATCACGGTTTCGGTCAACGCCTCCGCGCTCGCCGGCGGTTGCTTCTTGACCCAGGATCGTTGCACCAGTCCGGCCGCGGTCAGTTTGAGAACGTCGAAGGTGATACCGGCCGCCACGGTCGCGCCGATCCACGCCGCAGCCTCGGCGGGTAGCGAGAGCGTGCCATCGGAGGGGCGCGCCTCAGGCTCCGCCGGAGATTCGATGCCACTGACGACGATGACGCTGCCATCGCTCAATCCGATTACCCGCGTGGTGGACATGTGTAGAGCCTGCCACGAACCATCGTGCGCACCAACCGTATTGTGGCAGGCGGTCTGTCGGTCGGATTGCCATTATTATCGAGCGACTGGCCAGTACGCGGTGCCGGTTTTGTGGATGCACGGCGTGTTCAGCCAGGCATTGCTGCTCAACCTCAGTCGGGTGAACGCGCGGATCAGTTCCATCGGGTAGAAGGTGTCGGCGGACTTGCCGGGCAGGTCGGCAGGTTCCAGGTTGAGCCCGGCTCAGAGCAGTTTGGCCCACACGTCGTCGGCGATGACGCGGGGATTGGTGCCGATCAGCGCGGCGACGCTGCGCGGGAGCGCCAGCGCCCGGTTCGGGTCGAACCGGCGGGGATCCAATCTGATGGCCACCCGCACCTTCTTCCGCGACTGTCAGGAATGGGAACAACGCACCGGTGCCGACCGGTGATACCGATGCACTGACCGCAGCGAACTCCGGGTGGCAGGCGTTCAGCGAACATGACGCGTGGACGGGCGGACCCGCCCGCATCCAGGCGGTTATCGCCTCCTTCGACAACATGGCCGCGCCGGAGAAAATCTTCGGCGACCTTGTGAAAGCCACACCCGGTTCCCCTTGGCC
Organism: Nocardia sp. NPDC005366; assembly: GCF_040606855.1. Taxonomy (NCBI): domain Bacteria; kingdom Bacillati; phylum Actinomycetota; class Actinomycetes; order Mycobacteriales; family Nocardiaceae; genus Nocardia; species Nocardia sp. NPDC005366. The sequence goes on along the minus strand of NZ_JBEXFQ010000022.1, from coordinate 134,943 downwards.
TGCAAGACCTTACGACTGGCTTGCTCGACCCGGAATCGAAGGTAGGACCTCGTGACCAGGGTAGTGGCAGGCAGGCGTGCGGACCTCACCGATGAGCCATCCGGCTCGGCACCGGCCACCTCTTAAACACGGCCTAGCTCAAGCGAGTGCCACACTGTAACAGTGGCTTTCGATGCCGATGACGACCGCCGACCGGACAACTCGGATTCCGACGGCGTCGAGGCGCTGTCGTTCCTCACCGATCTGCTGCTCGACACCCAATTGCTTATGGCGGACGCGGGCCGCCCCGATCTGGTCGAGCGCGCCCTCGATCTGTCCCGACGCCTGGCGACCGACGGCCCGCAGGTCGACCGGACTTTCGTCCTCGACTTCCACGAGGTCACCTCGGCGGCCACCGAGCTCTGCGAGAGCGACCACGGCGAGCTGAATCGGCGGTCGTAGAAGGCGCGGATGAGCAGCGAGCGCGCGGTGGCCGCCATCGACGGACGAGAGGGCTCAGGGGTTTTGAGCAGTAACTATCCGCACCTGGTCGCCGAGCAGCTCGGTGTCACGACGTTTCGGGACCTGTGGGGAGCGCGACCAGCGCTGATCTGGCCGGTCGCCAGTCCGATCTCGTCGGTAGTCGTGAGCCCCAGTTCGATGCGCTGAGCCCGGACACGACGGTGGTGACCCTGGGGATCGGCGGAAACGACATCGGCCTGATCGAACTCGGTGCCAGCCGCGTCAACCCGCTGCCGGAACCGGTCGTCGGTCTGTCCGGCGACGCGGCCGGCTCGCAGGGTCGCGAATGGCACAGCGGTCCAACGAATCCGATCCGGGGCGCTGTCGGTCACCGCACAGTGCAGGCGTCCGCGTCGACGCTGGCGCGACCACGATGTGGATGACTGTTTTTCGCTGGTGTGCCCAAGTATTTGGGGGCGGTTGGACTGATGCTGTTCGGCTATCTTCACTGTGTGAGATACCAGGAGAAGTTTGTGAGAGTACCGAGTGTCATCGGCGCGACCATCGCTGCCCTGGCCCTGTCGATGGGCGGTGCTGCCACCGCGAACGCCGCGCCGATACAGGCTGCCGATATCGAGGTGTCACCGTATCTTGTCGGTGACAGCGTCTACTTCAGTGTCGGCGACGTGAATTGCGCGATGCACGCCAACGGCGATGTCGGTTGCGATATCCCCGCGGGAATAGCCAAGTGGTTCAACATCATACCGGTCACCGACCTGGCGATCGATATTCCGTTCCTGCCCGCACATCCGAGTTTCACCACGCACGGACGGCCGGGTAGCCCAGGCCTGCCCTCCGATGCCAACGGCTACGCCAGCACTATCAGCTATGGCGGCGCGACCTGCTTCGGTGGCGGCCGTGGCGCGATCGGCTGCTCCTCGAAGGGGCACAGCTTCTCCTTCGGTTGGTCCGGTACCCAGACCACCTGAGCGGACCGAGAACATGGGCCACTCATAGCGATTCGGGTATTGCATCGGGACTCCGTAGCGGCTGCGGTCGGGCTGGTACCGGTCGAGATCGCGGCGGGCCACACCGAATCGCAGGTACGGTGTGGCCACAGGCGCGTCTTTCACGGTGGCGGTCCACCTCGACGACAGTTCCCAGCGAGCCGCACTCCACTGAGAGAGGTGGTCGCGGGACGCAGTGCGGTCAGCGCTGCATCCCGTGCAGGATGAGCGTGTGCTCGATGCAGCGCGCGATGAACTCGTCGTCGAGCGGACCGTCCACCACCAGAAGACGGAAATAGAGTGGGGCGGAGAGGGTTTCGAGTACCTCGCGGGCATCCACATCCGGCGGCAGCTCCCCGCGGTCGACGGCTCTGCCGATGACGTGCGCTGTCCGGTCGAAGCGGTCGTCCCAGAAGCGGCGGCGCGCCTCGGCGACCTCGGGATCGGCGGACAGGGCGATGGTCGTGCCCAGCAGTCGCGCGATGCCGGGCCGCGAGATCAGATGCGAGATCTGTTCGGCCAGTTGCTGGAGATCGCCACGCAACGTGCCGGTATCCGGCGCCGGATTGCCGACCGCCGCCAGTTCGGTAACGGTCTCGGCCAGCAGCGCCGTGCGCGTTCCCCAGCGCCGGTAGATCGTCGTCTCCGCCACGCCCGCCCTGGCCGCCACATCACCGATGGTCAGCCCCTCGATGCCGTGTTCGGCCACTTGGTCCAGAGTCGCGGTGAGTATCGCGTCGCGCACGCGCGCCGAACGGCCCCCGGTCCGCTTGCGCGTGGCCGGGGGCGGTGCCAGTTCCTCGGTGTCGGCGTCGGGTCCGCGCTGATCCATCCCCCTGTTCTACTCGATGCGCCGACCGCGACGGTCGGAACCGGGCCGGGAGCGCGGTGCGTCAGCACAGGGACGCGGTGATCCAGTTTCCGAACTCGCAGGCCAGATGCCACTGATGTTCGGCGATGTACAGGCCCGGCACCGCCGCGGGGAAGGCCACCGCGATACGGCTGCGGAATCCGCCGCCGGGTTCGTCGCGGAACTGGTGTCGCACGCCCCCGATGACCGTGCCGTCGGACAGTGCCGCGGTGCCGGTGACGGCGAGCGGATAGGTCGGATCAGCGGGGATCCGAACCCCGCTCAGGTCGGCGTAGTCGACGAAGAATTGGCTGGCCAGCACGGCTCCGCCGGTCACCTCCACCACTTCCTGCCGCCCGTCCGCCGCGGTGGCGATGATGTAGTGATCCGGGCACGCGTCGGTCCAGATCGCGCGCGCGTCGGTCGTGCGCGCCAGACCGAACCATTCGACGAAACCCGCGGCGCTGCCGCGATCGCTGACGATCTCGGTGGTCGAGATCGCCCATCGCCCGCCCGAGGCGGCGAGCGCGGTCCGCGTGGCCGCTTCGGAGGCCGCGAGTTCGGTGGCAAGCAGCGCCCGCAGCGCGTCGGCACCGACCAGGGCACGCGCCGCCGACAGCGCCGAACGGGCGTCGGCGATATCGTCCACGGCGACGGCGAAGCGGCCGAGGAGGGAGTTCAGCTCACCCCGCAACAGTCCGGCATGGTCGGTCGACAGGCGCGCCGCCGCCACCGACAGTCGCCGCCGTTCCCATTCCAAGACCCGGGACTGTTCGACGGGCGCGCCGCCGATGAAGGTCCGCAGCCCCGTCCCGAATACCGGGGATCCGGGCTTCGCGCTCGCGGTGCCGCCTGCGAGGTAAACCGCCGACGCCGCCGCGGCGGTCACCCCGGCAGTCCTTGTCATGAAGTTTCGCCTGGTCAGCATTGACCTATTCCTCTCGCTGGCCTCCCTGTTCGCGCGCTGTCGGAGACGTGCCGAAGAGAGACGGAATGTTAACGCAAGTTGAACTTGCTTTAAGGTAGCATGGGCGACTCGGGTCACCTTGTCAATGGCGGTCGCCGATTAAAGCTAGGAGATATTGCGTTTATCGACAATCGGTGGCTATCTTTGCGCTGGTCTGCTCAGCGTTTGCTGACTGCGACCTCGGACGGACGGGCAGAAGGTCACCACCCCATCGACGGGAGTGGCCGAGACGGAGAGGAAGGTGAGGAACTCATGGGCGAGTCCATCGCGATTCGGGCATTCGTAGGCGACGAAGAGGTCTCCCGGGAACAAGTGCGAGCCTGGGAAAAGCGCCGGGCCGAGGTGGTGCTGACCAAGCTCGCCGCCCGGCTGGGATCGCGAGCCTTCGCCGAACTCGCGCCGGGAAACCACCTCGATGACCTGCTCGGCGCTCCGCTGGACGCACAACGATCCGCGCTGACCTCGATCAAGACCCACTTGGGTCACGCCGGGGTCTATGCCATGCTCAAGCGCGACCTCGAGATCTCCGATCGGATGGCGCGCACGGGGGTCGCGCTCAGCCGGGGCCGCACCAAGCACTGCGTCGCCCGCCTCGAGGTCCCCGGCTACAGCGCCGAACGATTCGCCGCCTGGTTCACCGACCTCACCGTCACCAACGCCGAGACCGACATGGTCGACGCCTGTCCCGACCACTACCTGCTACGCGGACTCCCCGACGGCCGACAGGAAGTCGTCGAAACCACCGGCGGCTCCCCCCTGGCCGCCCGCTTCCTCGTCGACTACGACAGAACCGAAGCGCTCACCATCCCCCTCGACCCCCGCTACCCCCAACAGATCGCGGGCCAAGCCCTCCTCGACGACGGCCTCGTAATCGGTGGCGTACGACATCAATTCCTCGACCACCGCGGAACAATGGAAGCCCTACTGACCGTTCAGTTCCCGGCGAGCCTGCCCGCCCGATTCATCCGCCAGCACCGCTGGCACCTGGCCGTGGAATTCAGCAACTGGATCATCGCCGCCGCACCCGCCGCCTCCGCGTCGTGAGCTGGGTCCGGATACACCTTGACGCTGATCACTCTGCGGGCAAATCGGACTGAGAGGTCCGGCTCACCCCCCGAGGGCCGGGGCGGCTTGTCATTGGATAACGAATACTTTGGTGATGGTCACATCCTCGGCGAGCCGCCGCCATCCACCGATGGCTCGCCCCACGGCCGCCCGGCGGTGACCCATCAGGTAGCGACCGCGGCTCGCAAGGAGCAGATCACCCGTGCGGCGGTCGCGTTGCTGGGACAGCTCGGCTACCAGGCCACCACTTTGGAGGCCATCTGCAAGGAGGCCGGGCTCAGTAGCAGACGGTTGATCACGTACCACTTCTCCAGCAAGGATGAACTGCTTGCAGCCGTTGACGATCGGATCGCTGCCGACGCCGAGGCCTACGTGGGGGCTGCCCTCGAGACTTCGACCGGTGCCCGTGAACTGCTCGCCACCCTCATCCGCGCAAACGTGGTGTTCATCGCTGGCCACTTGCCGCAGGTGCGAGCGCTCCAGCAGATCCTTCTCAACGGCGGTCACGGTGTCTTGGAACGACATCACATCGCATCGCTGGACGGGCTGGCCCGCGTGTTCGTGCAGGGGCACCGAACCGGAGCCTTCCGAGCTTTTGATCCGCAAGTCATGGCTGCGGCGCTGAGAGCATCCATCGACAGTGTCGTCCCTCTCCTTTCCGCCGGACTCGACCCCGACCCGTGTGGAAACGAACTGGTCGAACTCTTCGACCGCGCCACGAGTGAACAGCCCTGACGCGAGCGCATCGCCAGCGCGCACATGAGGGACTCGGCAATGACATACACAAGGCTTGTCGCACGGACGTACCTCGTGACCGGCTCCGCATCAGGCATCGGCGCTGCGACCGCGAAAATGCTGCGCGAGCGCGGCGCCGAAGTCATCGGTTGCGACCTCCGCGAGGCCGATATCCAGGCAGACCTGTCCACGCCCGAAGGGCGGCAATCGTTGGTCGACCAGATAACCGAGCATGGGCCCATCGACGCGGTGCTCGCCATCGCAGGAGGCGGCAGAACCCGTCTCCTTGAGACGAACTACTTCGGCGCTGTCGCGACACTGGAAGGCCTACGGCCGCTGTTGGCGCAGCGCGAGGCACCCCGAGCCGTGGTCGTGTCGTCGACCTCGTCGCTTGCACCAGCAGACGAGCGCGTGGTGCACGCATGTCTCGACGGCGACGAGGCGGCCGCCGTCGCCTACCTCGCGGCAGAGCCGTTCCTCGGCGGCCCTACCGGCGCCTACGGCATCGCCAAGCGCGCACTGAACCGCTGGGTACGCAAGGTCGCCGCAACACCCCACTGGGCAGGAGCCGGCATCGCCCTCAACGTCGTCGCACCCGGCGTCGTCGACACTCCCGCAGCCTCCTGGATCTTCGCGAGCGACGAGACACGCGCCGCAGTGGAGGCCGCAGCGCCACAACCGTTCGGCGGCTTCCCCGGGCGACCGGAGTGGGTCGGCGAACTCATCTGCTGGCTTGCCAGTGCAGACAACCGATTCGTGACCGGCCAGGTCATCTTCGCTGACGGCGGTTCGGAGACAGCACTAATCGGAGATCTTCACTGGCGCTGAGAGACCACATCTACCGAGTACGGCTATCGAATTCGAGCAAATCCTCGCTGATGCCTTTACGAGAGTGTCCGTTCCCGGCGAGAACGCGGCCGAAGCCGTGCTGCCGAAACTTGCGCACTCGTTGAAAGCGGTTCTGCTGCAATGTAAACAGATCGCCGAGGGAGCCCGAATCCTGCTCGAAGTCGGCGAAGGCACCGCGTTGGCCTCCGCTGGCCACCTCGCCTACTACGCGGGCATCGCCTCGATCACCCACCGCTCCGGCAGCTCCATCCGCACGAAACTCGCGGGAACAGGGCTTGGGCACAGTGACATCCTTCCAGGCCCGCGTCTCGGCAAGTCATCTCGATTGACCTGTCCTACCCTTTGGGTTCGAGTCGATGTCGCTAACTGGCAGCGGGATTGGCGTGTTAACGCGAGTCGATGGGCCGGTCCGCGATCTTGTGGCTGAAGGTGTGTCGAGGGCTGCACTTCCAGCGCGGCCGCGTCCTCCCGGGGATAGGCGGGTGAGATTCGAGGGTGGCCGGCGTCAGCCCTCGGGTGGGTTCTTTGCCGGTGCCGGTTGCGGGATCGTTGGTACTACGTCGACAATGGCGCCTGAACCCAAGGGATGACATCATGGCGATAAGCCGAATCCGCCTCCGCACCTTCGTAGTTGCCTGTGCTGCGTCACTCGTGGCACTCGGAAGTGTGGTGGTCGGCGGTGCTACCGCGACGGCCGGCACCGGCGCCGCCGAAGCCACGTTCCTCGACGAGATCAGCGTGAACAATGCCACGTTGCCGGGAAAATCGGCGGATGAGATGATCATCGCGGGTTACGCGACCTGTGATCACCTGGGCGCGGGTGTGCCGGTTCTCGACGAGATCTCTGCGGTCGAGCGAGATTACCGGTTCGGCCAGGGCACGCTGTTCGTCAGTGCGGCGACGACGAATTTGTGCCCGGACTTCGCATCGTGATTCGGACGCCGCGTCATGGGGCGCCGTCACCACAATGAGTGGACATCAGGATATTCGTCGGCGAAGATCGGGGCGCCGAGGTGAGCCGGCAGCAGCCGTTGACCTCGGTCTCATGCTGATCAGTACTCGACGTACGAACTTCGTTGATATTGCTGATTCTTCGCCTTCACCATCGGTGGTCGTGGCGCTCGATCGACGCCACCACCTCACCAGTGGGTATCCGGCCTCGGTGATATTGCGGCACTAATTAGAGTCGAGTCGGCGAACAAATCGAGGAAACCCGAGGACTTGCGTTGACTACCGAACAACTTGACCGCTGGAACGCCCAGGAAGCCGCTGCGGAGGCGATGAGTCCCATCATCGGCACGTTGTATCGAGGAAAGGGCGTGACGATCCTGCTGCACAGCCGGTCGCTCGTGAACAAGTCGGTGATCAGCATTCTGCGGACGCACCGCTTCGCCAGGCAGATCGAGGGCGAAGAATTGTCGGTCGATGAGACCCTTCCCTTTCTGCAAGTGCTTGCCGACCTGGATCTCGGGCCATGCAAGATCGATCTCGGTCACCTGGTCATGACCTACCGAGCCGACAGTCGCGGACTATCGATCCGCGATTTCACCGCCTCGGTCCTAGCCGACGTGACCAACGGCAACAAGGCTCAGTCACCGGGCCCGAAGGATGTCGTCCTCTACGGCTTCGGACGCATCGGTCGTCTGGTTACCCGCCTGCTCATCGAGAAGGTCGGATCCGGCAACGGGCTGAACCTGCGCGCGGTGGTGGTGCGCAGAGGGGGCGACGGCGATCTGGCCAAGCGTGCGTCGTTGCTCCGCAGGGATTCGGTCCACGGCCACTTCAATGGCACGATCAAGGTCGACACCGACAACGACACGATTACCGCCAACGGGAACGTGATCAAGTTCATCTACAGCGATGATCCGGCGACGATCGACTACACCGAGTACGGGATCAAGGACGCAATCCTGATCGACAACACCGGTAAGTGGCGTGATCGTGACGGGCTGTCGCAGCACCTGCGTCCCGGCATCGCGAAGGTCGTTCTCACCGCACCCGGCAAAGGGGACGTTCCGAATATCGTGCACGGCGTCAACCACCGCAGCCTGGACCTATCGCAGCAGATCTTCTCGTGCGCCTCGTGCACCACCAATGCGATTGTTCCGCCGCTCAAGGCCATGGACGACGAGTACGGCATCATCCGCGGCCACGTGGAGACGGTTCACTCGTTCACCAACGACCAGAACCTACTGGACAACTATCACAGCGCGGACCGTCGCGGCCGGTCCGCGCCGTTCAATCTCGTGCTCACCGAAACCGGCGCCGCGTCCGCGGTCGCGAAGGCGATGCCCGATTTCAAGGCCAAGATTACCGGCAACTCGATTCGGGTTCCCACCCCTGACGTATCTGTCGCGATTCTGAACTTGCAGCTCGAGCGGGAGACGACCAAGAGCGATGTGCTCGCATACCTGCGTCAGGTCTCCCTCGCCGGGCCGTTGAGCCGAAACCTCGATTACACCGCCGGTACGGATGTGGTTTCCAGCGACTTCATCGGATCGCGCGCGGCATCGATCATTGATGCCAATGCCACGATCGTCGAGGGCGACACCGCGATTCTGTATGTGTGGTACGACAACGAATTCGGCTATTCGTGCCAGGTGGTGCGGACGGTGCAGTACATCTCGGGCATCGAGTATCCGACCTACCCGCAGGTCGACGCGTGCCTCGCCCGCGCATGACACCCGGCATCCAGTGGTCCCCGCTCGACCCGACTACCTGGTAGCAGGAAGAACGAGTCGGTCGTGGCGAATGACGGTGTTCGGCACCGTCATTCCGTGCGTCACGGCCACGATGGGGCCGTAGCTCGTTGTCGTATAGGTAGTTCGACTCGTCGAACACGGTAAGCGCTACCCGCTGTGAGCGATCCGGCTCCGACCATCGGGTAGTCGGAGCGTACTGGAAGATCATCGCGGACGGCACCGCGCACTTCGAGGCCCCCAACAAGGTCACCAGCGGCAGCAACAACGACGCCTGGGTTAGCACGCGCAGCTGTTCAACAGGCAGAATCAGTACCGGGACAACATCATCGCACGTTGGCCGAGAGGACTTTCCGTTCTCATCGGTCACAACCAGCGACTGCGTCGGCGGGGCGGTTGGTCATCCGGCGCCGCGGCACCCGCCGAACTCCATCCAGTTCGGCCGCGTTGATGCGGTCACGGTTCCCGGCACGGTGAGGTGTTGCCGTACTGATCGGCGACAGCGCTGGTCTGACAATTCCGGCCGGATTCGTCGAACCGGTGTCGTGTAACGACCCCGGGGCACCTCGCGACAGGGAACGTGACTGTTCGTTACCCGTCCACGGGGAACCGACAGTCGTCCGATATCGACCAGACCCATTGCACGTCTGTCTATTTCAGGCATGGTGGCGGGCGAAAAGACAGGGGGAGATCATGCAGATGTCAGGTAAGGGGCGCCGGTGGCGCGCAGGTACGGGATTGGTACTGGGCATCCTGGCCCCGGCGCTGATCATGACCGCGTGCACGGCTGACGAACAGGGTTCCGACACGACACGCTCCGGCACCGCGACGGCCACCTCGAGCAGCGTCTCGAAGACGCCGCCCCGGACCGCCACCGCGACACCCGGGGATCGCGGGCAGACCGGAGGAGATTCGGGCGGCGGGGGTGGATCTGGCACCGAGCAGCCCGGCGGTGAGCAGCCCGGCACCCCCGGAGGCACGGATACCTGCGGTGCGACGCTCTGCGGCACCACGGACAATCCGGCTCCGGCGCCGGGCGGCACCGACACTTGCGGTGCGACCCTCTGCGGCACCACCGATCAGCAGCCCGCGCCCGCCGCGCTCTGGGACCCCTGTCAGATATCCGCCGCCGATATCACCGAGCAGGGATTCCGCGCCGACAGCAAGTCGGCGCTCACCGGATCCGATGGCGTGAAGGACAAGAACTGCCGTTGGCAGTCCTCCACGGGCAAGCTCGAATTGACGGTCGTCTCGACCCGGATGACGCTGTATGGGTTCCAGGAGGTCGGGAAGTATGTGGATTTCAGTACGCTGACGGTCGGTGGTCGAGCGGCTCACCAATTCCGTGCGCGCCAGGACAGCAACAAGATCGGATGCTACGTCGGCTTCGAGGTATCGGGGGGCTTCGTCGCGTTCGTCACGCGAAATCTGCAGCCCGACGCACCCGAAGAACCGTGTGCCGCGGCGCGACGCCTCGGCAGCGCGCTGGTCGGGTATGTACCTCAGTGACGCACGGGGAGCGGTCGACAGTAGCGACGGCTCCCTCATGTGGAGGGGACGGACGTACTCTGAGCCGGATCCGGTCGAGAGGTAGCGGTTGCTGCCGCGAGAGCGTCCGAAGCAGGGTGCGTCCGACGACTATGCGGTGGCGGTCGAGTCCGCGGGTTCGCAGTCGTTGTGCGCGTGCCGATTCCTCTGTGCCACAAACAACTCCGTTCAGTGCTACCCAATCCTGCTTTGGGCTTCTGTCCGAGATCCTTCGGGCGCCCCGCCATGCGTCACCGTGTCATCTCGGGTCCGGCCGATGTGATCGCCCGGATCGAACGGCTCCACGACCTCGGAGTGGTAGGCACCAACCGGATACTGCAGGTTGCGCTGGCCCATCTGCTCGGGGACGAGAAGAGTGTCCGCGCGGTGCGGAGGGCGCGTCGTCGCCAACACGACCGGCGGGCAGCGCTGGCCGCCGCGCTCATCGAGCGCGGCGTCCACGTGGATCCATCCGGTGACGGCCTGACCCTGTGGGTTCCGGTGGCCGATGAGGCTGCTGCTCACCATTGCTTGCGTGGATATGGGATAACCGCCGGCTCCGGTGCGAGCTGCCATGTGTCGGAGCATCCCGAGCCGCACCTGTGGTTCGGCACCGCCTCGCTCCCGGATGCTTCGGAGCAGATCGACGCCCTCGCGCGGATCATTGCCGAGGCGGCGGTGTGCGACGAGCCGACAACGCCGGGTGTGCCACCGAACCTCATGCCGGTTCCGCGGCCCGGCCCGGAGTTGGAGGGCGGTGCGATAGCTGATGGGTACGATTATTTGCATGTACATGGAACGAGCGCGGTCCGAAAGTGAGGTGCGCCCTGCCGAGATCGGTGCGGCGTGGTCCCAGGTGGCCGGCTTCGTGTCGGCCGTGGAGACGCGGCTCGGGAAATGGGTAGCCGATCGGCGCGGTATCGGGCTGACCGAGTACCGGGCGCTGATCGTTCTGGAGCAGGCGCCGGATCGGGAACTGCGCGTCAGCGATCTCGCCGCCCGGATCGGCCTGAACCAGAGTTCGGTGACCCGGATGCTCGGCAGGCTCGAACAGAAGGGCTTCACCTACCGTGACACCTGCCCGGACGACGGACGTGGTGTATACGCGGTGATCACCGACGAGGGCGCGGACCTGGTCGGCGTGCTGCGCGTGGAGTACGAGAACCAGGTGCGCGACCTCTTCGAGAAGGTCGGCGACGACTTCCCCGGCCTGGACCTACGCGGTCTGCGGGCGGCGCTCGACACCATCCGCGCGCTTCTCGCGTAGCAGGCAGTTTCGAGCATGTCTTGCAGGGCGGTGCCCTCGCAGGTACATTCTTGCATGTACATACATTAACCTACGGGACGGGGGCGCTCCTGATGGCCGCAATCGAGATCGATCTCTTCGTGGACTATGTCTGCCCGTACTGCTACCTCGCGGAGCACGCGCTCGCCGAACTACGGGCGGCGCGCGATGTCGACGTAAAGATCAGGCCCTTCGAACTGCGGCCCGATCCCGTCCCCACGCTGCGGCCCGAGGACGACTACCTCCCACGGGTCTGGAACAACTCGGTCTACCCCATGGCCCGGCGACTGGACGTCGATATTCGGCTGCCGACGATCTCGCCACAGCCGCGCACCGCCAAAGCGTTCGTCGTTCTACAGCTGGCCGAGGAGTCCGGGCTGGCCGAACAGTATTCGACGGCGATGTACCAGGCGTTCTTCCGTGACGACCGCGATATCGGACAGTGCGACGTGATCATGGACGTAGCGACCTCGACCGGGCTCGATGCCGAGGCTGTCCGCAAGGCCCTGTCCAGTCAGGTGCGCATTGCGCGCCACGCCGCCGACCTGCACGAGGCGACAGCCGTCGTGAAGGTGACCGCCGTACCGACTTTCGTCATCGGCGGCCGAGCGATCTCCGGTGTCGCCGACGCCACGCGACTCATCCGTGCCGTGGACGTCCTCTCCGGCGCGGCGACTCCGGGAATCCACTGAGATGAGCTGGACCACAGCGGATCTCACGGCACTGATGCGTGACGCGGTCGCCTTCGGCGTGGAACATGTCGAGCGTGGCGGAATCCCGTTCGTAGGCGTCGTAGTCGGCGAAGACGGTTACGTTTCGCCGTTCGGTGTCAACCGCGTTCACGAAACCGGTGATCCGACAGCGCATGCCGAGATCGTCGCCATCCGTGACGCGATGCGCGACCGGGAAACCACCGATCTCACTGGCTACTCCCTGCTCGCGACCGGTGAACCCTGCGGCATCTGCTACCGGTTCGCGCTCGAACACCGGATCGGGAGAATCTACGTCGCCGTTTTCGCAGAGGAAGTCGCGCGGTTCGGCTTCGACTACCGGACCAGTTACCGCGCCGCGCAGATCGACCGCTCCGGCCTGGTCGGCTCCACCGTGATCCCGTTGACCGTCCCCGACGGTCAGGCCCCCTTCCACCGATTCCTCTCACTGCACTGAAAGGCAACCTCATGCATTGGCTGTATCTCGGTATCGCCACCATCTTCGAGATCGCCGTCGCGTTGGCGGCAAGCAAAGCCGCCGGTTTCACCCATCGCTGGTGGACGCTGGCAACCCTGGTCACCGGCGCGTTCGGCACCTTCTTCCTCAGCCTCGCCTTGCTCACTCTCGATGTGGGCGTCGGTTATGCGATCTGGGTGTCGATTTCCGGCGTTGGCATCGCCGTTCTCGGTGCCGCGCTGTTCGGTCAGCAATTGAACTGGCGCAAACTCCTCGGAATCGTGATCGTCGTCGGCGGCGTTGTCGGTCTCCAACTCAGCGGCGCCGGCGCCTGATACCCGAGCGTCGACCGATACCGGACTAATTCGAAAGGAATGCAATGAGTACAGAGGCCGAAGTCCAGAGCTCGGAAACCACCCGGCACGACACCCCCGCCGGGAACGCCCGCGCCTGGCTGGTCCTGCTCCTCGCCGGAGCGTTCGAAATCGGCTACGCCGTGAGCGTCGGCGGTAGCGAGGGCTTCACCGTTGTGGGCTGGTCGGTTTCGGCGGTGGTGTTCTTCCTGCTCACCCTGTTCGCGTTGAGCGTGGCCCTGAAATCCATCGACGTCGGAATCGGCTACGCGGTATGGGCCGGCATCGGCTCCATCGGCGCCGCGATCCTCGGCAGCATCCTGTTCGACGAACAACTCACGGTTCTCCGGGCGGTGTGGCTCGCGGTCATCATTGGGGGAGTCGTCTGGCTCAAGCTCGCCGACAGCCCGAAACTGGCCGAAAGCAGTACCGCCGAAGCGTGAATGATACGTACATGCTCAGTGCTCCCAGGTCGTCGGTCAGGACACAACGACGACCTGGGAGCATCGACGGTCGCGGCGGTAGTCGTCGGGGCGCCATGTTCTGACGCCCAGCCCGCCCGAACCGAGGCATTGGCGAGTCGAGGCGTCACACTGGTCGGTTATGGACCTGCCCGAGCTTCCCGATCTGCCGATCCGTGGCGTTCTCGACCGTGTTGTCGCGGCCTTGGCCGAGCACGGGACGGCTGTGTTGGTCGCGCCGCCGGGAACCGGGAAGACGACCCTGGTGCCGCTGGCGCTGGCCGCGACCGTTGCGGGGCGGGTAGTCGTGGCCGAGCCGCGACGGTTGGCGGCGCGGGCTGCGGCCGGGCGGATGGCGGCGTTGCTGGGAGAGCAGGTGGGCGAATCCGTCGGCTATTCGGTACGAGGGGATCGTCGCGTCGGGCGGCGGACCCGGATCGAGGTCGTGACCTCCGGGTTGCTGGTGCGGCGGTTGCAGGATGATCCCGAACTCACGGGGGTCGACGTGGTGCTGCTCGACGAATGCCATGAGCGGCATCTCGATGCGGATCTGCTGTTGGCGTTGTTGCTCGATGCGCGGGCCGGCTTGCGGCCGGATCTGCGGGTGCTGGCTACCTCGGCGACCGTTGCCGCCGAACGGCTTTCGGCGTTGCTGGGTGGGGAGCATCCGGCGCCGGTGCTGCAGGCACACGGTCGGACCCATCCCGTTCGGACGGACTATGTCGCGCCGTTGCCACGGGAACGGATCGAAGCTCAGGTCGCGCGCACCACCCGGAACGCCCTCGCCGACACCGGGGGTGATGTGCTGGTCTTCCTGCCCGGGGCGGCCGAGATCCGCCGGACCGCGGCACTGCTGGCCGATGTGTCCGGCGTGGATGTCGTTGCCCTGCACGGACGATTGTCCGCGGCGGGGCAGGACGCGGCACTGCGACCGGGTGCCCGCCGGCGGGTGGTGTTGTCCACGGCGGTCGCGGAGTCGAGTCTGACGGTGCCGGGAGTGCGGGCGGTCGTCGATTCCGGGCTGGCCCGGGTGCCGCGGATCGATCGGGCCCGTGGACTGTCCGGGCTCGCGACGGTGCGGGTTTCGGCGGCGGTGGCCGAGCAGCGGGCCGGGCGGGCCGGTCGGGAGGGCCCGGGACAGGTGTGGCGGTGCTGGCCGGAACACGAGCATGCGACGCTGCCCGCGTATCCGGAGCCGGAGATCCGGACGGCAGATCTGACCCGATTGACCTTGGAGCTGGCCTGTTGGGGCACGGTCGACGGTCACGGCCTGCGCTGGTGGGATGCGCCGTCGCCGGGTGGGCTGAACGCCGGGCGGGAAGTGTTGCGCGCCCTGGGCGCGGTCGACGGTGACGGGGCGGTGACCGATCGAGGTCGCCGGATCGCGCGGATCGGGCTGCATCCGCGGTTGGCGCGCGCCCTGCTCGACGGGGCGGAGGTGGTGGGTGCGCGGGCGGCCGCGGAGGTGGTGACAGTCCTCGACGACGACAGCTATGTCTCCGGCATCGATCTCGTGACCGGTCTGCGGGTGTTGCGGCGGGAGCGACCCGCGAGGTGGCGGCGGGAGGTCGATCGGCTGGCCCGGTTGGTCGAAGGCCCGGATGGGAAAGACGATCCGGCCTACGTGGTGGCGCTGGCCTATCCGGAGCGACTGGCTCGACGTCGTGCTGCGGGGTCGGCGAGCTATCTCATGGCGGGCGGCACCGCGGTGACCGTGCCGCCCGGCGCAGGCGTCGGTGATGCGGAATGGCTGGCCGTCGGTGTCGCGACCCGAGATCCGGGGCGTGCGGAGGGGGTGGTGCGGTTGGCCGCGGTGGCCGATGAACCGCTGGCTCGGCGTGCGGCCTCGAGCCTGCTGAGCAGTGTCGAGGAAATCGATTGGATCGACGGAGATGTGGTGGCCCGGCGGGTGGAACGACTGGGCGCGATCGTCCTGTCACAGCGGCCTGTTCCCGAGCCGGATCGCCGGATGCTCGGCGCGGCGGTGCTGCGCGGGCTGCGTTCCTCCGGTCCGGGCCTGCTGTCCTGGAGTTCCGAGGCCATCGTGCTGCGGCAACGCCTCGATTTCCTGCATCGCACGCTCGGCGCCCCCTGGCCTCCGGTCGATGACGAGTCGTTGCTGGCTGCCGCCGAGGTCTGGCTCGGTCCGGAACTGGACACCGCCCGTCGCCGCGCCGATCTCGAACGTATCGACGCCGGGCAGGCGCTGCGCAGGCTCCTGCCCTGGCCCGAGGCGGCCCGGATGGACGAACTCGCGCCCGAACGTCTCGAGGTCCCCTCCGGCAGCCGCCCCCGCCTCGACTATTCGATCGATCCGCCGGTCCTGGCGGTGAAGGTGCAGGAGGTGTTCGGTTGGGCGGAAGCGCCGCGGCTGGGTGACGGCCGCGTCCCGATTGTCCTGCATCTGCTCTCCCCGGCGCAGCGTCCGGTCGCGGTGACCGCGGATCTGGCATCGTTCTGGCGTTCGGGCTGGTCTCAGGTCCGCGCCGACCTGCGCGGCCGCTATCCCAAACATGCCTGGCCGGAGGATCCCGCGACCGTACCCGCCCATCGGGGCACCGCGCGTAATGCCGGCCGTGACCGGAGTCGGTGAGCAGCCGCCCAGACCGGGGGTGGATCGGTCGGCGCGCGATATGTGCCGAGGTCTTGCGCAATCACATGTGAAAGCCGACACTTACGTACGTGGCAGCTTTCAGAGACGTCGATCTGGCGATCCTGGGCGACCCGTCCCGGCAGGCGATCTTCGAGCTACTTGCTCGCCGCCCCTGTTCGGTGGGCGAGTTGGCAGATCGTCTGCCGATCACCCGCCAAGCGGTGTCACAGCACTTGCGGGTGCTGCGCGACGGCGGTCTGGTGGTGGCCACCGCAGAGGGCACGCGGCGGATCTATCGGATCAATCCGGATGGTGTCGCCGCGATTCAGGCGTATTTCCAGCGGATCTGGGATGACGCGTTGACCGCTTTTCAGAAGGCCGCAGACACGGCCGATACCGATCCCGAACAGGAGCAGCAGCGATGAGCACACCCACTATTCCGGCGTTGCGAGGTAAGGCCACCGTCGCCATGCCGTTGGACAAGGCGTTCGGTTTCTTCACCGAGTCGTTCGGCAGTTGGTGGCCGGTGATGTATCACATCGGTCAGGTCGAGATGGCAGACGCGGTCGTCGAACCGCGCGAAGGCGGGCGCTGGTACGAACGCGGCGTGGACGGTAGCGAATGCGACTGGGGGCGTGTGCTGGCGTGGGAGCCACCGCACCGGTTGGTGTTGACCTGGCAGATCAACGGGCAGTGGCAGTACGACCCGGATCCGGCCAACGCCAGCGAGATCGAAGTGCGCTTCACTGCGGAAGCTCCCGAGCAGACCAGCGTCGAACTCGAGCACCGCCACCTCGACCGCCTGGTGGACGGCAAGGCCATCCACGACACCATCGTCGAACAGGGCGGTGGCTGGAGCACAGTGCTGGAGATGTTCGCCGAAACCGCCGAAGCGCAAGGCTGATCGAGGGGCCCGACCGCGGTTCAGTGCGGCCGGATCGCCGACAGCGCGGCCCGTAGTCGTTCGGCGGCCGAGCTGATGTCGGCGGCGGCGGCGTGGTCGGCGCGGGCCAGCGCTGCAGCGGCGCGAGGGCGACTATGCCCGCCATGTTCCCGGTGGCCTGGGCGGCGTCGGTGTGTAACAGGATGCCGTGTTCTCGCGAGACACCACGAAGCCGAGGTGGCTGCTCAGCCGAGCAGGAATGTGCCGACACCCTCGACCTGACCGCGCCAGTGGTGACCGGCTGTCCCGCCACTGCGGGCTTCGCCGCTTGTCCACTGCGCAATGCGTCGTTGCCGCCTCACCATCGGTGGTTCGGTTCCGCCGGTTCTCGCGTGGTGCGCTGCCGATTTGAGCGTGGTGTGGTTTGTGATCACAAACTCGCGCGACGGAAAACGATGCCCGGCTGAGCTTCTCACTGATGGTGCGGTGGATTCGGTTCCACCAATACGCGAAGTGTCATGGCGCCGATGCGGTCTTCGAGCCGTGCCCGGTCGGGCATCACCGCGCTGCGGAAACGGTGTGCGGACAGGAACGACAACACCATCCAGGCGGCAGCTTCGGGGTCGAGGTCGGCGCGGAGTTCACCGCCTCGCTGTCCTCGGGCGACCACCTCGGCCAGCACTTCGGCAAGTTCGCCCATGTGCTGGCGGACCGCCTGCTCGACGGCGGGTTCGGCGGTCAGCGTCATCGCGTCGGCGAAGATCACCCCGAGCGAGCCGGGGGCATGCAACTCATCGATGTGGCCCGGGCTGAGCAGGTGCGCCAGCAGCGCTGCGATCGAGTCGGCCTCGGCGGCGAAGGTGCGCATCATCGCGGCCATCTGCCCGGACGCGTGTTCCACGACGGCGGCATACAGGCCCGTTTTGGAGCCGAAGTTCTGGAACAGCACGGGTTCGGTGACACCGATCCGGGCCGCGATCTGGGCCATGGTGGCCCGCTGAAAGCCGGACTCGGCGAACACCGCGGTGGCGGCGTCGATGATCGACGCACGCCGGTCCGCGGCACGCAGGCGGGTGCGCCGCTGACCGGCGGGGACCGAGGATGCGTGGGCCATGCCTGCCATCGTATCCACCCTTGCGTCATAACTTAGTTGCGGCTAAGTTATGACTCATCTTAGTCGTCACTAAGTTAAGGAGGGGGCCATGGGCCTCGGACATCTACTGCATCGCGACCCCGCCCCCGGCACCGCGGGGCTCACGATCGACCACGGCGGTAGCTATGACGTGTTCGGTGCGGTGTTCTTCGGTGGCCGCCGCGACCGCGTCTACCGCCGCCTCGCCGAACTCAGCGGCGCCGGGCCCGGCGATCGGGTCCTCGACATCGGTTGCGGCACCGGTTATTTGACCCGTCGCCTGGCCGCGGTTGTCGGCTCCGGAGCGGTGGTCGGTCTCGATCCGTCTGCCGCGGTACTCGACCGTGCGCGTCGGATCACCAAGGAACCGAACTGCACCTACAGAGTCGGTGTAGCGGAATCGCTGAGCGCTGAGGACAACTCGTTCGATGTGGTTGCCAACTGTTTGATGCTGCATCACCTGCCGGAGGATTTGCGTGTGACGGCGCTGACGGAGATGCGCAGGGTGCTGCGCCCGGGCGGGCGGCTACTGATCGGCGAGTTCCGGCCTCCGGCGAATCCGGTCGGACGCCATCTCGTCGGGGCGCTCACCGGTCCGGCCATGGAGCACAACCCGATCAACCTACTCGCACCGATGGTGGTCGACGCCGGATTCGAGCAGGTCGATTCCGGAGACCTGCACCCCTGGATCCGCTATGTCACCGCCGTCAAATCCGGCGCTGTCGAATGAGACACCTGACCGGCTCGCTTCGGGTCATCGCACTGCCGCTGATCGTCGGCGGCATCGCCGTGCATCTATGGCTGGGCAGCATGGTTGGGCTCGCGGTCGCGGGCCTCGGCATAGCCGCCCACGTAGTGGTCGCCGCACTCGGTAGCCGATGGCTGCGGCACCGCAACCAGTCGCGGTAACCCGTACACCGCTCGAGCACCCCGGTCGCAGCTCGCAAATACCCAACCCGCCATCATGTTCGGCGCACATACTGTTCAAGGTGACCCTTTGCCGAATACCTCGAACACTGAGGCCTTCCGCACCTCAGTAGCGCGAGCTCGAGGTGTGGGGCCACGATCTCGAATGACAACCACCCCGGATGTCATTTCCGGCCGTAGGCCGGAATTCGAAACCATGATTCGGTTCCGTCAGTGGCAGTCGCGTTGGCGCCCTGAATAACTCGGCGCGCCGGTGGGCCGGAGGCGACGAAACAGTAGGATCGGCAGAAGCATTCCCGCTGGCGGTAGTGGCGGCAGATTTCTGGAGGAAGAATCCGATGACGACTGAGATCACCGAGGACACCCCGTCGGCGGAGCCCTCGCAGGCTCCGCCCACACGGGCAGAGCAGCTGCGTGCGGTGGCGACACTGATCAAGTCGGGTGGTCTCAAGCCTCTTGCCGTCTACGCGTACGGCCAGCGGAAGACGGCCGCGAAGAACACCATGTACGAGTATCTCGGCAAGGGTGTCGTGGCGGGAACGGCCGCGATGTATCGCGTGCTTCTGCCCGCTGTGACCGCGCCCGGGGAAGGGGCGTTGCGCGACAGGCTGATCGAGCTGGTCGACCGGCAAGCGGTGGTTATCCAAACAGCGCCGCTGAGCAGGGTGGCCCTGACCTGGTTCGCGGCCGGTGCTCCGGCCGAGGCCAGCGCGGAGATGACCAAGGCCGCCATGTTCCGCATGGGGTTGAACTATCACTACCGTGCGCCGTTCGAGGAATTGTTCGCGACAGAGGAGGGCCGGATCGTGCTCGGTGAGGACAATGTCCCCGCCGTGGTCGCGCAGTTGGTCGGCCCGGTCGCCTACAGGCGGCTGGTCGGTGCCGCCCGAACCACCCATGACGACCATGTCCGCATCGTCGACGAGTTCCTCGCCTCCCGCCGGGCGCCAGCTGTCGAGACCGACACCGCGGCCTCCGCCGAGTCGACCGACACTGCGGCCCCCGCCGAGTCGACCGACACTGCGGCCCCCGCCGAGTCGACCGACGCCGCGGACGCTGCCGAGTCGACCGACGCCGCGGACGCTGCCGAGTCCTGACCCCGAGACCCGATTGCCTCGAGCGGACGATGATTGCGGTCCATTCATGGCACTTCGGGCAGTGACCGATCATATTGTTCCCGCAGGCTCGCGCCGATCTTCGAATCGCACGCCTACGCCGACCCCCGGCACGCCAGACCGACAGCGATCCGAATATCGGACCGCTGAATCAGCCCGGCACGGTCGTACTGATCGGAACGTCGGTGGCCGCGGTCGAGGTCGGCGCACTCGTGGTCGGGGGCGTCGTCGACGGTGAAATCGTCGGTGTGGTGGTGGGTTCGCTTGTTGTCGGCGGGACCGTCGTGCTGGTCACAGGTCGGTGGGAGGTCGGCGGCGGCGTCGCCGTGCTCGATCCGGTCTGCCCTACGTCGGCGGCGGCGTCCTCGGTCGGCGGGAACAACGGAAGGGATGCGGGCGGCTGGATCGAATTCGGCCCGGCCGGTGGCGTGGCGGGCAGCTCGACGACATCGAGTGCGGACGATTCGGCCGGGGGTGATTCGGCGGGCGGTCGCGTGGTTCGGGTCTGCGTCGGACTGGCCCGCACGACAATCGGTTCGGCGGTGGGTGTCGTGGAACGACCGGCGGGACCGGCGGGAACCGCAGGAACCGGCGACGGGGTCGCGGGAGCGTCGGCCGGGGCACGGACCAGAGCTGTGGCGACAGCGACACCGACGGCGAACACGATCGACCCGACAACCGTGGCCATCAACACTCGCCGTCGGGCGGGCGCGACCGAATCGGTCGAGCGCGTCGGAGGTGGCAGTTCCGCCGCGCCGCGATTCGACGGATCTGCTTCGGGCACAGTGGGATTCGAATCACCCGGCTCGGCCTTGCCGGGATCGGGCAGGTCGGGATCGGGCAGGTCGGGATCGGGCAGGTCGGGATCGGGCAGGTCGGGATCGGGCAGGTCGGGATCGGGCAATGTGGGGTCGAGTCGGCGAGCACCGACCGGCTCGACGCCGCGATCGTTCGGCTCGTTCGCGGCAATGGCAGTCTGCCGCGCCGCGACCGGATCGGGGCCGGATTCGTGCGGTGACACGGTTCCCGGCCGTGGCCTGCCGGTCGGCGCGGAATCGGGCTCGACACGCTCGCTCGACGCCGATTCCGGTGGCCGTGCCACGGACGGCACAGCGGGGGGCTCGGCACGATCGGTCGGCGCGGATTCCCGTCGGAGTGCCCCGGGCAATTCGACGCTCTCGACCCGCGCTCGCGTCTCGCGCGGAACATCCTCGGCGCGCGCCGATTTCGGCCGAGAGGAGGACTCCTGACCCTCGTCGGCCCGATCGATATCGCCGTCGCGGTCGGCGGGTGTCGACAGCGGTCGGGTTCGCTTCCTCGACGGGGCTGCGGAATCGACGTCCCGGGTCACATTCGGCACAGACACCAGTTGCGAAATCGCGACGGAGGAGAGCGCGTCGCGCGCGGCGTCGGCGAGCGCGCCACAGGTGGGATAGCGACGGTCGGGCTTCTTGGCCATGGCCGTGGCGATAACGGCGTCGAATTCCGTCGGAAGCTCCGGACGCAACTCACGCGGGGACGGCGGCGGCGCGGTGAGATGTGCGGCGATGACGGCGGCCTGATCGCCGCGTGGAAAGGGGTACATCCCGGTGAGCAGGTGATAGAGGGTGCAACCCAGTGAATAGATATCGGAACGGTGATCGGCGGTATGGGAGAACCGTTCCGGCGCGGCGTAGGCGAAGCTCGCCGAGATCGACGACATGGTGACGGTATCGTCGCGGGTGCGGGCTATACCGAAATCGGTGAGCAGCGCCCGAATTTCACCGCGTGCCCCGTGCTCGACCATCAGGTTGGCCGGTTTCACGTCGCGGTGCACCACGCCCTGGTCGTGCGCGAAATCCAATGCTTCCGCGGCATCTCCGATGATCCGAACCGCATGCTCGGGCGCGAGCCCACGCGGCGAAGCGTCCAGGAGAACGCCCGCGTCGCCGCCCGCGATGTAGCGCATGGTCAGCCACAGTGCGTCGTCCTCGGGGCCACTGCGGTCATAGACGGCGACGATATTCGGATGATCGAGCCGGGCCGCCACACTCACTTCACGATCGAAGGCCGCACGCACCTTCGGATCGGCGTTGTACCCGTCGGTCATCAGTTTCAGCGCGACCGAGCGTTCCAGGCGCGGATGCCGAGCCAGATACACCGATCCCATACCACCGGTGCCGAGACACCGCTCGATCACGTATCCGGCGAAATTCGCCCCTACCTGTAACTGCACTCCACTCCCCGAGATCCGCGTGCGATGAACGCCACGCGTACCAACCTGCCACACCATGGTGGACTTTCACACTCCGCGGCCGAGGCACCGGCTGTTTCGATCGGGCGGATCGGTTGGGTTCGGCGGTGGCGTTGCGCACGTTGCCGTGGCTGGGGCTTGTGCCGGGTCGGCTGGTGACGGCTCGCCATACCCGGCCACAAGCCCTCGACGCCGAGCGGTCCGCCCGGTTGAGTGCCCGCCCGGCCATCGGGAGTCGAATCGGTGTGTCGTGTAACGACCCCGGGGTGCTGCGCGACAGTGAACGTGAGTGTTCGTGACCCGCTTACGAGGAACCAGCAAGCATCCGAAATCACGCAAGCCCATTGCGCGTCTGTCTATTCCAGGCATGACGGCGGGCGCTGGACACGCGGAATATGAAGCCCGACGCACCCCAGGAACCGTGTGTTGCGGCGCGGCGGATCATTGTGCGGATCAACGGCGCGTGATCTGCGATAATGCGCACTCACTGTCGAGAATTTGTGAGTGCGGAGATATTCGTGCTACACGGACTGCCCCGGTTCCCGCGACTTGCCCGTCGCGGGAAATCGCTCACTCCTGACCATAGAATTCGGGGCAGGTTCCATGATCCGCAGGGGTGATACGGTGTGTCCGGGCTGAATGTTCGTCGCTTCCCCTGAGGACTGTATCGGGTATTTGCGCACGGTCCGCGGAGCTTCCGCCCACCTCGAGAGTTCGAAGAATTGAAGATAGAAGGCTCGGATATTTCGGTGGGAACAAATCGTTCAGCTCTGTCCACTGCGCAACTCTCGATGTGGACGGCGCAACAGCTTCGGCTCGATACGCCGATCAATATCGCGTTATACGTTGATATTGTCGGCGAAATAGATCTAACGGCGCTGGAAAACGCCAGTACCCAGGCCGGACTGGAATTGGCGTCGGGGTATGTGCGTATCGCTGAGGAGGACGGTGTTCCGTACCAGGTGGTCGACGCCGAATTGAGTGGACGAATCCTCCGGGTCGACATGCGCGATACGGCGGATCCGGAGAAGTCGGCCTACGAGTGGATGCGGCAGGATATCGCTCGTCCGGTGGATGTGGTGGCCGACCGGCTGATCCGGAGCGCGTTCGTGCGTATCGCCGAAACACGCTGGTTCTGGTATGTGCGTGCGCACCATGTCGTCTTGGACGGCTACGGTGCCATGGTCTTGATGCGCAGGACTGCCGAGCGTTATTCGGCATCGGTGTCGGGACGGGAGCTCGAAAGGGTTCGGGTCGGCGATCTGACCGAGCTGGTGACCGCCGATACCGCATATCGGGACAGTAGGCGACGGGAGGCCGATCGGGCGTATTGGATGGACCGGATGGCCGGCTGGGCGCCGGGCCCGGGATTGTCCGGCAGGGTCGGTAAACCTGCCGTCGGCGGACATAATCACAGCGGTGAACTGCGCGCCCGGGACGGCGTGATGCTCGCGGCGTGCGCCGATCGGCTCGGTTGTTCGGATTCGGTACTCATCACGGCCGTATTCGCGGCGTATGTGGCCCGGATGACCGGTGTCAGGGACGTCCTGGTTAATCTCGCGGTGGCAGTCCGGACCTCGGCGGCCGCACGGCGGTCGGCGGGTGTCATGTCCAATCTGGTGCCGCTGCGCCTTTCGATGGATCACACCACAACGATATCCGAATTTGCGGCATACGCTCGGCTCGCCATCCTTGGCGCATTGCGGCATCAAAATTATCGGTACGAGGATATCCGTCGAGAAATCGGTGTCGCGGATGTCGGCATCATCGGCCCATGCGTCAATATAATGCCGTTCCTGGAAGATATTCATTTGGGCGCCGCGGCCGGCCGGCTCCGCCTTCTCTCGACGGGGCTTGTCGAGGATATCAACCTCAATATTCATCATCCGAATACCGGCGGCTGCTATCGAATTGAACTGGAGGCGAATCCGGATCGCTACACGAGTTCCGAAACGCGTGTCCATCACGCACGGTTTCTCGAGTTCCTGCGGTATTTCGTGACCGCCGACGCGCAGGAGCGGGTGTGGGAATTGCCCGTTATGAGCACCGAGGAACGCATCCGCACGCTCGTCGACTGGAACGCCACCGAGGTCGCGGTACCCGCGGTCGTTCTGCCCGATCTGCTGGACAATCGAGTCGCCGCCGCCCCGGCAGGCGTGGCGATCACCGCAGACGGGACCGATCTGACTTACGCCGAGTTCGGAGCGCGGGTGTATCGCCTGGCCCGGCATTTGATATCGGTTGGGGTGGTGCCGGGTTCGCGTGTCGTCCTCGCGATGCGCCGCTCGCTGGACCTCGTCGTCGGCATGTACGCAACCAGCGTGGCCGGCGGAGCCTACGTGCCGATCGACCCGGACCACCCGGCCGACCGCACCCGCGAGCTGCTGCACCTGGCGGACCCGGTCTGTGTGCTGACGACCACCGATGTGACCGTGGCCGAAGGCTATACGGTCGTCGAGACCGACACCCTGGACCTGTCGGGCTACGCCCACGCCCCCGTCGGCGACGATGAACGGCTCGCGCCGATCCACCCGCTCGACACGGCGTATGTGCTGTTCACCTCCGGGTCGACCGGGCAGCCGAAGGGCGTGGCGGTGCCGCACCACGCGGTGGTGAATCAGTTGTCGTGGAAGGTCGCGTATTTCGGCCTCGACCCCACCGATGTCATGCTGGCGAAGACACCGGCGACCTTCGACCTGTCGGTATGGGAATTCTGGTCCGCGACGGCATGCGGAGGCCGCCTGGTCATCGCACCGCCAGGGAGCGAGCGCGATCTGGCCGCGGTCGCGCAACTGCTACGGCAGGAGTCGGTCACCACACTGCACGCGGTGCCCTCGATGCTCGATGTGCTGGCCGGTTCGCTACCGGATTCGCTGCGGCGAGTGCTGACCGGAGGTGAATCCCTCACGGGCGCGCTCGCGCAGCGACTGCGCGCAGGTCACCCGTCCCTCGCGCTGTTTCATCTGTACGGCCCGACCGAGGCCGCGATCGCCGTGACCAGTTACGCGGTCCCCGACGACGACCTGACGTCCGTGCCGATCGGGACTCCGGTATGGAACAGTGCCGTCTACGTGCTCGACGAGCGGCTGCGCCCGGTGCCCACCGGATCCGCCGGTGAGCTGTATCTGTCGGGACGGCAACTGGCGCAGGGATACTGGGGTCGTCCCGACTTGACCGCCGCGCATTTCGTCGCCAACCCGTTCCAGCCGGGCGCCCGCTTGTATCGCACCGGCGACCTGGCCAGGTGGACAGCAGGCGGCACACTCGAGTTCCTCGCCCGTCTCGACTTCCAGGTGAAGATCCGTGGTCTGCGCATCGAGCCGGGCGAGATCGAATATCGACTCAGCGAGCGTACTTCGATCGCGCAGGCCGTGGTATCCGTCGGCACGGCCGATCAATTGGTGGCGTACCTGATTCCGGCCGCGGGCCATCGGATCGACGTGGATGCCCTTCGTGCCGAGTTGGCGGGGGAGTTGCCGGCATATCTGGTGCCCTCGGCCTTCGTGGTGATGGATGCGTTGCCGCTCACCGCGAATGGCAAGCTGGATCGTGCGGCCCTACCGGAGGCGGCGGTCCGGAGCGCGGCGTTCCGAGCGTTCGCGACGCCGCAGGAGGAGATTGTCGCAGGCGTCTTCGCCGCGGTACTCGAGCTCCCCGGTGACCACCTGGTAGGTCGTGACGACGATTTCTTCGCCTTGGGTGGAAACTCGCTGTCCGCCAATCGGGTCGCCGCTCGGCTCGGCGCCGCGCTGGCCACGAGCGTGCCCGTGCGGGCGGTATTCGAAGCATCCACTGTGGCGCGGCTGGCCGCGTGGACGTCCGCACATGACGCCGGCGCCGGTCGGCCGGTGGTAATGGCCCGTCCGCGTCCCGAACGAATTCCCCTGTCCCCGGCGCAACGCCGGATGTGGTTGCTGAACCGGCTCGAAGCGCAGTCGGCGGCGTACGTCGTGCCGATCGCGGTGCGTTTGGTCGGAGAACCGGATGTGCCCGCATTGCGTTCGGCGGTCGGCGATCTGGTGGCAAGGCACGAAGTGATGCGGACCTATTATCCCGAGACGGATGGCGGTCCGACACAGCTGATTCTGCCTGCCGCGGCGGCGCCGGAGCTGGAACTGCGGACGGCCACCCCGGAGTCGATCGACGCCGAGCTGGCGTCTTTGTCCGCTACCGGGTTCGACCTGACCACCGAGGTTCCGGTCCGCCTGGTTCTGTGCGAGATCACCGGAGCCCGACCGGAGTACGTGCTGGCGATGGTCGTGCATCACATCGCGGCCGACGGAGCCTCGATGGTGCCGTTGACCCGCGATCTGATGACGGCATACACGGCACGTTCGGCGGGGTCCGCGCCGTCTTGGCAACCATTGCCGCTGCAGTACGCCGATTTCGCGATGTGGCAGCACGACCTGCTCGGCGATCCGGACGACCCGTCATCCATTGCGCACCAGCAGCTCTCGTACTGGCGGTCGGCCTTGGCGGACCTGCCGGACGGGTTGGATCTGCCGACCGATCGTCCGAGACCGGCGGTGCGGTCGTTCGCTGGTGGCATGCTGGAATTGCGGATCGATACCTCGACGCATGGCGCGCTGGTCGGCTTGGCGCGCTCGGGAAACGCCACGCTGTTCATGGTGTTGCGGACGGCATTCGCGGTGCTGTTGGCGCGGCTGTCCAGCAGCGATGACATCGTGATCGGCACACCGATCGCCGGCCGTGCGGACCCCGTGCTCGATGACGTGATCGGCATGTTCGTCAATACGCTGGTGCTGCGGACCCGGGTGAATCGGGGTGTGGGGTTCCGGGAACTGCTGGCGCGGCAGCGCGAGACCGATCTGCACGCGTTCGCCCACGCGGATGTGCCGTTCGACCGGGTGGTCGAGGCGCTCGACCCGGTGCGTTCAACGGCGCGGCATCCGTTGTTCCAGGTGGGGTTCTCGTTCCAGAACCAGACGCGGCCGACGCTCGAGCTGCCCGGCCTGACGGTAGGTCCCGTCGACATCGATACGGGGACTGCGCAGTTCGATCTGCAGCTGATCGTCGGTGACACCTATGACGAGTCGGGCGCGGTAGCCGGAATCAGCGGTCACCTGAGTTATGCGACCGATCTCTTCGACCGCGACACGGCACAGCGGTTTCTGGATCGATTCGTCCGGTTGATCGAGGGGATCATCGGCGATCCGGACGCGCCCGTCGGGGATCTGGAGATTCTGGGTGACACCGAGCGGGCTCAGGTGCTCCGGCAGTGGAACGACACCGATCGCCGGGTGGACCCCGAGCTGTTGTCGGCCGGCTACGCGCGGACGGTCGCGGCTGACGGGGATCGGGTCGCCCTCGTCCACGAGGGCACAGAACTGACGTACCGCGAGTTCGACCAGCAGGTCAACCGGCTGGCACGACTGCTCATCTCCGTCGGCGTCGGGCCGGAGTCCCTCGTCGGGCTGGCGGTGCGGCGGTCACTGGATCTGGTCGTCGGGATGTACGCGATCATCACCGCGGGCGGTGCGTTCGTACCACTGGATCCCGACCATCCGGCCGAGCGCATCGCGCACGTACTCGACACCACACGACCGGTCTGCGTGCTCGGCACCACCACCGATGACGTCCCGGTGCCCGACGGTACTCCGGTGCTGAACCTGGACGCCCTGGAGCTCGACGGTATCGACGCGGCCCCGGTGCGTGTCGAGGAACTGCTGCGCCCGATCGATCCGGACAACCTGGCATACGTGATCTTCACTTCCGGCTCGACCGGCCGCCCGAAGGGTGTCGCGGTCTCGCACGCGGCGATCCGGAACCAGATCGACTGGATGCTGGCGCACTACCCGCTGCGCGCCGAGGACGTATACCTACAGAAAACGGCGGCCACCTTCGACGTATCGCTCTGGGGCTATCTCATGCCGCTGCGGGCGGGCGCCAAGCTCGTCGTCGCGACACACGACGGGCATCGCGACCTGGCCTACCTCGCGGAAACAATCGCAGCGCAGCGTGTCACGGTGACGGACTTCGTGCCGTCGACGCTCGCGGTATTCGCCGCGCATACCGCGCCGGGCGCCTGCCCGACACTGCGCGAGATATTCGTGATCGGTGAGGCGCTGCCGCCGGAGACAGTGGCAGCGGTGCGCGCGGTGACGGATGCCGCCGTTCACAACCTCTACGGTCCCACCGAGGCCGCTGTGTCGGTAACCTACTGGCCCGCAGTCGATGTCGATCGATCGAGCGTGCCGATCGGTGTGCCGCAGTGGAACACCAGGGTGTACGTGCTGGATTCGCGATTGCGTCCGGTGGCCCCGGGGGTGGCTGGTGAGTTGTATCTAGCCGGTGCTCAGCTGGCGCGCGGATACCTCGGACGCGCGGACCTGACCTCGGAACGGTTCGTCGCCAATCCCTTCGGGCACAGCGAGCGGATGTACCGCACCGGTGACCTGGTTCGCAGGCGTTCGCGAGACGGCCGGGGAGTCCTCGAATACCTGGGGCGCACAGATTTCCAGATCAAGCTCCGAGGCCAGCGCATCGAACTCGGCGAGATCGAGTCGGCGCTGCTTGCCGAGCCCGCGGTGAACCAGGCGGTGGCCGTGGTGGTGGCGTCCGAACTCGGCGATCGGCTGGTCGCCTACGCAGTGCCCGCGCCGGGCGCGGAGATCGACCAGTCGGCACTGCTGCGGGCTGTGCGGCGGACGCTGCCCGCGTACATGGTGCCCGCCACGATAGTGACTCTGACCGAGTTGCCGCTGAACTCCAGCGGAAAGCTGGATCGCTCGGCACTGCCCGTCCCCGCATCGACCACCCGAGCGTTCCGCGCGCCGATGGGTGCGGCGGAGGAAACCATCGCGCTGGTCTACGCCGATGTGCTCGGCCGCGGGCAGGTCGGCGCGGACGATGATTTCTTCGAACTCGGTGGCGACAGCGTCATGTCCATTCACGTGGTGACGCGAGCGCGATCGCGGGGAATCGGGTTGACGGCCAGAGATATCTTCGAGGCAAGGACGGTCGCGGGCGTCGCGCGTCGCGCGACCGGTGTCGAACCCACCGCGGACGCGCGACCGGATGCCGCGCTGTTCCATCCGCAACACCCCGAACTGAATTGTTTCCTGCGCGCCTATCCGCAGCTGTCCGAGGTGTGGCCGGTTGCGCCGCTGCAGTCGGGAATGCTGTTCCACGCGCTGCTCGCCGAGTCCGCGACCGACCCGTACACCATGGGTTTCGCGGTAACTCTGGCCGGAGCGATACATCCAGAGCGGTTACGCGCCGCCGCGCAGGCGCTGCTGGACCGGCACGACAGCCTGCGGGTGGCTTTCGCCGACGACAGCCAGGGTAAGCCGGTGCAGATCGTGCAGGACGGCCTGGAGGTGCCCTGGCGTTTCCACGATTTGTCCGAATGGCCCCCGGAGACGGTCGCCGCGGAACTCGACCGGTTGCGCTCCGATGATCTCACCTACCAGTTCGATCTGCGCACCGCGCCGCTGCTGCGGTTCACGCTGTGCCGCATCCCCGCCCCGACCACGAGCATCGACGATGTCTCGCACCGGCTGCTGGTCACCACCCATCACATCCTCGTCGACGGCTGGTCCCTGCCGCTGCTGATGCGAGATCTGCTGACGCTGTACGCCGACGCCGCCGCGCTGCCCGAGGCGCGCTCCTATCGGGACTATCTGGCCTGGCTGGTCACCCAGGACACCGGACCGGCCGCACTGGCCTGGCGCGCTGCGCTCACCGGAGTCGCCGAGCCGACGCTGCTTGCCCCCGCCGACCAGGCGAGGATGCTGTCCGCCGGCGCCGGGGAGGTCGGTTTCGCGTGGTCGCGGCAGGACACGATGACGCTGTCGCGGTCGGCCGCCCGCCTCGGCGTCACCGTCAACTCCGTGATCCAGGCCGCCTGGGGCCTGGTGATCGGACGAATCCTCGACCGCGGCGATGTTGTCTTCGGCGCAACGGTTTCCGGCCGACCCGCCGCGGTGAACGGGGTGGAGACGATGATCGGGCTGTTCGTCAACACGATCCCTGTCCGGGTGCGACTCGACCCCGCCGAGACCCTCGGCGAGCTGGCGCGCCGGCTACAGGCGGAACAGACCGCACTGCTCGACCACCACTTCCTCGGGCTCGACGACATTCAGCAGGCCGTCGGAGTAGCGAATCTGTTCGACTCGCTGGTGGTGTTCGAGTCGTTCCCGATCGACAGGGAAGGACTCGCGAACGCCGGCGTGGCAGGCGGTGTGACGATCACCGGCATCGAATCGGTGACCGGGACGCACTATCCGGTGACCGTGATGGTGACGCTGGAGGACCGGTTGCAGGTAACCCTAAAGTACCTGCGTGAGCTGTTCGGCGAACCGGAAGCGGCAGCCCTGGCGCGGCGATTGGCTCGGGTCGTCGAACGATTCGCCGCCGATCCGCTGACCACGGTGGGCTCCGTCGACGTGCTGTCCGGGCGCGAACGGGCCGAGTTGGCGGCGGCCAACGACACCGCGGTCCCCGAGCTTCGGGACGAGACGACTCTGCTGACACTGTTCGACGCACAGGTCGCCCGGACTCCGCGCGCACCGGCCGTGCGATGCGGTGCGACGGTATGCACCTACGCCGAACTGGATGCCAGGTCCCGCGCTCTCGCCGCGAGGTTGAGCGGCTTCGGTGTCGGAACCGAAACTCTGGTCGCGGTGGCCATGCGCCGCGGGATCGATTCGGTCATCGCCGTCTACGCGGTACTGCGGGCGGGCGCCGCCTACGTCCCGATTGATCCGGACCATCCGGCCGAGCGCACCGAGCAGGTGCTGACCGACGCCGCACCCCGCTGCGTGCTGACCACCGCCGAGCTCGAATTCCGCACCGCCACGGGCATTCCAGTGGTGGCCGTGGACACCCCGACGCTACCGGACCGGGTAGATTACCCGGCCGACGAGCGGGTGCGCGCGGACAATCTCGCTTACGTGATCTACACCTCGGGCTCGACCGGACGGCCGAAGGGCGTGGCGATCACCCACCGCCAGATGGCCAATCAGCTGCGCTGGGCCCAGCGCAACTATCCGCACGAGGGCTCCGATGTGGTCCTCTACAAGACCCCGATCACCTTCGACATCGCGGCGTGGGAACTGTTCTGGCCGCTACAGACCGGAGCGTCGATCGTGATCGCCGAACCGGACGGACACCGCGACCCCGCGTATCTGGCTCGCACGATCAGTGAATTCTCTGTCACCACGGTACATTTCGTGCCTTCGATGCTGCATGCCCTGCTGGATTACGCGGCCACCGCGCCGCCAGGGGGCGAGTTCACGTCGCTGCGGCGGGTCTTCGCGGCCGGCGAGGAGCTCGCCGGGCCGACGGCGGAGCGGTTCGCCGCGGCAGTGCCGCACGCCGATCTGATCAACTGGTACGGCCCCGCTGAGGCCACGGTGGTCACCTCGCACACGGCCATCGGCGGCGAGTGCGCCACCGTGCCGATCGGACTTCCGGTCGCCAACACCCGGGTACATGTGCTGGATCGGCACCTCCAGCCCGTGCCACCGGGGATGGCAGGCGAACTGTACGTCACGGGTGTGCAGCTGGCCCGCGGCTACCGGAATGCGCCCGGGTTGACCGCGCTACGATTCGTCGCACACGCTGATGGCACGCGGCTCTACCGCACCGGCGATATCGTCCGCTGGCGCCGAGGCGCACTGGAGTACCTCGGCCGCAGCGATTTCCAGGTCAAGCTGCGCGGTCAGCGCATCGAGCTCGGCGAGATCGAGGCCACTCTGCTCCGCCACGATGCGGTCCGGCACGCGGCGGTTTCACTGGTGCGCGGTGGAGTCGCGGACCAGCTCGCCGCGTACGTCGTGCCGAGCGCGAGTGCCACGGTCGACGAACCGACGCTATTGGATCATGTCCGCGCGAGCCTGCCGTCGTACATGGTGCCCGCGGCCGTGGTGATACTGGACGCGCTGCCGTCGACCGTGAGCGGCAAGGTGGATCGAAAGGCGTTGCCCGCGCCGCAATTTCGCGTCCGCGAGTTTCGCGCACCCGCCGCCGCCGTCGAGGTCGTCGTGGCGGGTGTGTTCGCCGATGTACTCGGCGTCGAGCAGGTCGGCGCCGATGACGACTTCTTCGCGCTGGGCGGAAATTCACTGCTGGCCACACAGGTGATATCCCGGATCGGCGCGGCGGTGGACGCGCGAGTACCGGTGCGGACCGTATTCGAAGCGCCCACCGTCGCCGGCCTGGCCGCGGCGGTGCAACAGCGGGCCGGTACGGGCGGACGTCGCGCCCTGGTCGCCGGTCGGCGGCCCGAGGTGCTGCCGTTGTCCTCGGCTCAGCAGCGAATGTGGATCCTGAACGGCTTCGACACCGACTCGGCGCGCTACACCATCCCGGCCGCCGTACGGCTGTCCGGTGATCTCGATCGCACCGCGCTGCACCGGGCCGTCGCGGATGTGATCGCCCGGCACGAACCGCTTCGCACCGTCTACCCCGCACACGAGGGCCGACCGCACCAGGTGATCCTGCCGGTGGACCAGGCGATTCCGGACCTGACCCCCATTCCGGTGCCCGCCGCGGCGCTGCGCGACCGGATCGCCGAGACGGTCGCGACCGGATTCGATCTGTCGACCCAGGTGCCCTTGCGCGCCGAGCTGCTCCAGGTCGCCGAGAGCGAGCACGTCCTGGTGTTCGCGGTGCACCACATCAGCGCCGACGGCTGGTCCATGAGACCGCTCGTCCGTGATCTGACCCTCGCCTACGCCTCCCGGGCGGTCGGCCGCGCACCGGACTGGTCACCGTTGCCGGTGCAGTACGCCGACTTCACTATCTGGCAGCGGGAAATGCTGGGCTCGGAAACCGATCCAGGCAGCCTCGTGCGCACCCAGGCCGACTACTGGCGCACCGCCCTGGCCGGCCTGCCCGTGGAGTTGACTGTGCCCGTTGATCGGCCACGGCCGCAGGTCGGCTCGTTCTCGGGCGGTCACGTGCGATTCGCGCTCGATGGGCAGTTGCGTCATGCGCTGATCGACTTGGCCGAAAAACACGACGCGACGGTGTTCATGGTCGTGCACGCCGCGTTCGCGCTGTTGCTGTCCAGGCTTTCGGGTATGGACGATATCGCCGTCGGTACCGCGGTCGCCGGCCGCGGCGCGCCAGAGCTCGATGATGTCGTCGGCATGTTCGTCAACACGCTGGTGCTGCGGGTGCGGGTGCGGGGAGCGCAGACCTTCGCCGATCTACTCGCCGAGACCAAGGAAACAGACCTGCGGGCGTTCGCGCATGCCGACCTGCCGTTCGATCGGGTTGTCGCGCTGCTCGCGCCGGATCGCTCCACCGGCAGGCATCCGCTGTTCCAGGTGGCGCTGTTATTCGAGAACCTGCCGCGAATCGAGGCGGAACTGCCGGGACTGCGGGCCGAAAGCATAGAAATCGACCTGGACACGGCCAAGTTCGATCTCGCCCTCACCGTCAGGGAGACCAGCGGCGGCGCCGGGCTCGAGGCGGAATTCTCCTTCGCCCGCGACCTTTTCGACGATGACACCGTCACCCTCTTCGCGCGGCGTTTCGCCCGGCTGCTGGCCGCGATCGTGAACTCGCCGCAGCTGCCGGTCGGCGATCTGGCGCTGCTCGACGGCGACGAATATCGGCTGCTCACTCGCGTGCACCGCGACGATGTGATGGCCACCGACCTGCTTCCCGAGCTGCTGACTCGGGGCGCGCGACACCACCCGGACGGGATCGCGGTCCGCTACCGGGGACGATCCATCGGCTATCGGGAGCTGGACGAGCACTCCTCGCGGTTGGCGCGGGTGTTGATCGACCAGGGTGTCGGCCCGGAAAAGGTGGTGGCGCTGGCTTTTCCACGCTCCTGTGAAATGCTGACCGCGTTCTGGGCGGTGGCAAAGGCCGGTGGCGCGCATATGCCGGTGGATCCGAACTATCCGGAAACTCGTATACGGCACATGATCGATGACTCCGGGGCGGTCCTCGGGCTCACCACGCGGCGGCAGCTGGATCGGTTGCCGGGAAATGTGACATGGCTGTCCCTCGATGAGCCGGCCGCGGCGGAGCTGATCGAGGCGCAACCGCCGGATCCGATCACCGATGCCGACCGGATCGCCCCGCTGGCGATGCGCCATCCGGCCTATCTCGTCTACACCTCCGGATCGACCGGCACGCCCAAAGGGGTTGTCGTGACCCATGCGGGAATCGGCGGTCTCGTCGCCACGGCGACGGAGCTGTACCGGCTGCGGTCACGGCACCGGATGCTCCATATATGCTCGCCGAGCTTCGACCCGTCGGTGCTGGAATGGGTGTGCGCGGGCTACACGGGCGCCACCCTGGTCATCGCGCCGCCCGGCCTCATCGGCGGTCAGGAACTGGCCGACCTGATGCGATCCGAGGGTGTGACACACACGATCATCACCCCCGCGCTACTCGGCACCATGGACCCGGCCGAGCTACCGGCCCTGGAGGTGGCATCGGTCGGAGGCGACATCACTACCGCGGACCTGGTGGCGAGATGGGCTCCTGGGCGCAGCTACTTCAATGCCTACGGACCCACCGAGACCACGATCATCTCCACGTACGCCCGATCGACGCCCGGCGGACGCGTCACCGTCGGCACGCCGGTGCACGGCATGTCAGCGCTGCTGCTCGACGGGCGGCTCAATCCAGTGCCGCCGGGGGTCGTGGGCGAGCTCTATCTCGCAGGCGGCGCGCTGGCACGCGGCTACCACAATCGGCCGAGCCTGACCGCGGCCCGCTTCGTCGCCAACCCGTGGAGCGACGAGGGCTCGCGAATGTACCGCACCGGCGACCTCGCGCGCTGGTACGCCGAACCAGGGCAGCAACCGGATGACATCGCGGCGCAGACGGGCAGCCGCTGGAAACTCGACTATCTCGGCCGTTCCGACTTCCAGGTCAAGATCCGCGGAATCCGGGTGGAACTCGGCGAGATCGACGCGGCGCTGCGGTGTCACCCGGACGTCGAATTCGCCGTCACCGTCGGCCGAGACGGCCCCGGGGGCACGACCGTGCCGGTGTCCTATGTGCTCGCGACGCCAGGGCGCACAATCGACACCGGTAACGTGGTCGAGTTCGTGTCCGGAACACTGCCCGCGCACATGGTGCCCGCCGCGATCGAAGTGCTCGGCCGACTACCGCTCACCTCGGTCGGCAAACTCGATCGCGCGAAGTTGCCCGAACCAGCACCGGCCCCGCGTGAGTTCCTGGCACCCGTGGGCGAAGTCGAGACGATCATCGCCGGGGTTTTCGCCGGTGTGCTCGGACTCGAGCGCGTCGGCCGCGCCGAGAACTTCTTCGAGCTCGGCGGCGACAGCCTGATCGCCATGCGGGTCGCGGCCCGGCTCGGCGCGGAATTGGCCACCCGGGTGCCGGTGCGGCTGCTGTGGGAGGCGCCGACCGTCGTCGCGCTGGCCGCCATGGTCGAACACGGCTCGAGCGTCGATATCCGGCCTGCACTGGAGCCGATGCCGCGCCCGGACCGTATTCCACTCTCACCCGCACAGCGACGGATGTGGCTGGTCAACCAGTCCGATCTCGATTCCGCGGCCTACAACATCCCCATCACGGTTCGCTTGACCGGTGAATTGGACATCACGGCGCTGGCGAGCGCGATCGCCGACGTCGTGGCCCGCCACGAGCCGCTGCGCACTCGCTATCCCGAGACCACGGATGGACCCGTACAGCTCGTAGGTCCGGCGCCATCGGACGCCTATCCGCTTTCCGTCATCCCTGTGACCTCCGAGACCGATCTGAACGCCCGGCTGCAGGAGGTCACCGGCGCGGGTTTCGACGTGTCCACCGAAATCCCGGTCCGCGTCGCGCTGTTCCGGTACATCGGCGATACCGGCCAGACCGCGGCGAGCGGCGAGCACGTACTCGCCCTCGTCGCTCACCATATCGCCGTGGACGGGTGGTCGATGGGGCCACTGGCGCGCGATCTGATGGTCGCCTACGCCGCGCGCAGCGCGGGCGCGGCGCCGGCGTGGAACCCGCTGTCGGTGCACTACCGGGACTACACGCAGTGGCACCACGCCCTTCTCGGAGCCGAACGCGACGCCAACTCCCTTGCCGCCGAACAGCTCTCGTTCTGGCGGACGGCATTGGCCGGACTGCCGGAGCAGTCGGGATTCCCCGCCGACCGGCGTCGGCCCCCCGTGCCGACCGACGCAGGCGCTGCCCTCGAATTCGGTATCACCGCCGCCACGGCGTCGCGCCTGCGTTTCCTGGCACGCGATCACGACACGACGGTGTTCATGATCCTGCACACCGCTTTGGCAGTGCTGCTGGCCCGGCTGGCGGCCGTCGAGGACGTGGCAATCGGCGTGCCGGTCGCCGGACGTGGCGAAGCCGCGCTGGACGATCTGGTGGGAATGTTCGTCAACACCCTCATCCTGCGCACTCGGGTCGATCCGGCGGAATCGTTCACCGCCTTGCTCGCTCGCCGAACCCGCACCGACTCAGCGGCGTTCGCGCATGCCGACATTCCGATGGATCGGGTAGTGCATTCGGTGCGCGGCCCAGGCGCGTCACCGCCGTTCCGGGTGGCGCTGGCATATCAGAACCTGCCCGAGGCCATCTTCGAACTACCCGGACTGCGGATGACCGCGCTGGAGGTCCCGGTCCGAGCGTCGATGTTCGATCTCACCGTCACTGTCGTCGATACTCCGTCCGACAGCGAGTTTCGCGGCCGGATGACCTATGCCACCGATATTTTCGACGAGCGCACGGTCCGCGACATCGCGGATCGCTTCGGGCAGGTGCTCGCGGAGGTGGTCGCCGACCCCGACATCACCGTCGGTGATATCGACCTGCTCCTGGTACCGGAGCGCGCCGAGCCGCAGTCCGGCCACGCCGGTGGGGCCGAGGCGACCGATGCCACCCTGGTCGATCTGTTCGACGCCGTCGTGGCCGCACATCCGCAGGCGATCGCCGTCCGGGCGGGTGCGACGGCACTGACCTACGCTGAGCTGGCCGGGCGTGCCGACCCGCTGGCCGAACATCTGCTCCGGGCGGGCGCCGGTCCGGACACCGTGGTGGCAGTCGCCGTGGAACGCACCGCGCAACTGCCTGTCGCGCTGCTCGCGGTGCTGCGATCGGGCGCCGGCTATCTTCCGATCGACCCGTCCGCACCGAGCGAACGACTGGAATTCGTGTTGGCGGACGCGTCCGCCGCCATCGTGCTCACGACGGCCGAGCTGGCCGCGCGATTGCCGGTCGGCGACCGGACGGTGCTGCTGATCGACGTCGCCGGTGAACCCGTCACCGCGGGCACACCGGGTCGCGCGCCAGCACGTGCCGACAACCTCGCCTACCTCATCTACACCTCCGGATCCACCGGAACTCCCAAGGGCGTCGCCGTGACACACCGCAACGCGGTGCAGCTGTTCCGGAATACCCTGCCGCTGTTCGATATCGGGAAAACCGATGTGTGGACGGTATTCCATTCCCTCGCCTTCGACTTCGCGGTATGGGAGTTGTGGGGAGCCCTGCTCTCCGGCGCAACGGCGGTCATCATCGACCATCTGACATCGCGGTCGCCAGATCTGCTGTGGGACTTGCTGGTTCGCGAGCGGGTGAGCGTGCTGTGCCAGACGCCGACGGCGTTCCGTCAGTTGATCGAAGCCGACCGCGCAGCCGGGACGAGCTCGGCGCTCGCGCTGCGGTATGTCATCTTCGGCGGCGAAGCCTTGGATATGG
Organism: Nocardia sp. NPDC005366; assembly: GCF_040606855.1. NCBI lineage: Bacteria > Bacillati > Actinomycetota > Actinomycetes > Mycobacteriales > Nocardiaceae > Nocardia > Nocardia sp. NPDC005366. Next base: position 96,988 of record NZ_JBEXFQ010000022.1, on the reverse strand, counting down.
GCATGCTCGGTGACTGGTACGACCGGCATCCCGGACCACACCCGAGGCTGGTCAACATGTACGGAATCACCGAGACCACAGTGCATGTGACGTGGCGCGAACTCGATCGTGGCACCGTCGACACTCGGACGGTGGGCAGCCCCATCGGTGCCGCGCTGCCCGGCCTTCGCACGCACATCTTGGATTCCCGGTTGCGGAGGGCTCCGGAAGGCAGCACCGGTGAGCTCTATCCGGCTGGCACACAGATCGCGCGCGGCTACCGCTGTCGCCCGGGACTCACGGCGACCCGGTTCGTCGCCGATCCCTACGGACCACCGGGATCACGCATGTACCGCTCGGGTGACCTGGGGCGGTGGTGGCGCGGCGAACTGCACTATCTGGGTCGCGGCGACCAACAGGTGCAGCTGCGCGGGTTCCGGATCGAACCGGGGGAGATCGAGGCTGCGCTGACCCGGTGCGCGGACGGCGCGGATGCTCGTGTCATCGTTCGCGACGGCCGCCTCCTCGCCTACCTGCGTGACACCGACGCGGCCGTCGTCGCGGACCTGCCGCGCCGACTGTCCGGGTACTTGCCGGAGTACATGATGCCCGCGGCGATCACCCGCATCGATCGCTGGCCGCTGACGGTGAACGGCAAGCTCGATGTACATGCCCTTCCGGCACCTGATTTCGGCGCCGTGTCGACCGGCAGGGCGCCACGCGACGAACGGGAAGCGGCACTGGCTGCCGCGTTCGCCGACGTGCTCGGCCTGCCTTCCATCGGTATCGATGACGATTTCTTCCGCATGGGCGGAGATTCGGTGAGCGCGGTTCGGCTGCGCTCGCGGGCGCGCACTGTTCTCGCTGCGGAGATCTCCATGCGGGAGATCTTCCAGGCGCGCACGGTCGCCGCGCTCGCCGCGCTGTCACCTCGCCCGGCCCGACTGCCCACTCGCGCCGATGTCGTCCGTCCCGACACCGTTGCGCTGTCGTTCGCACAGCTGCGACTGGCCGAGCTGAACGAGCGTGAGCGCACCGAGCCCGGCCCCGGCCGCGCCTACACGTTGCTGTTGCGGCTGACCGAACCGGTGGGACCGGACACGGTACGCGCCGCTCTCATCGATTTGACCACCCGCCACGAGGTTCTGCGCACGGTATTTCCCGGATATCAGGACATTCGGGCGGTCGGCTCGATCGACTTCACCGCTTCGACCACCAGCGATATCTCGGCAACCGTGCGGGCCTGTCTCGCGCGCCCCTTCGATCTGCGAACCGACCTGCCCTTGCGGGTCCGCATGTATTCGGGTTCCGACGGCGCGACCCGGCTATTGATCGTCCTGCACCACATCGCCGCGGACGGCTGGTCCATCGCCCCCCTGGTTCACGACCTCGCCACCGCCCTGCTGACCCGGCATGCCGGGTCCCAACCCGACTGGGAGCCCCTGCCGATTCAATACGCGGAACACGCGGTGTGGCAACGGAACCTGGTCACCGGGCCGGGGCGTGCCGAGTTCGACCGACAGCTGACCTATTGGACCTCGGCCCTTGCTGGATTACCAACGGCCGCACCAGTACTGGAACGTCGTGCCGCCGCGCAACCGTACGCCGATTCGCGGGCCATCTATCTCGACCCACACCGATACCGGCGCCTACAGGACACCGCCACGCGCTACGACACCAGCGTCTTCACCCTCGTCCATGCCGCCTTCGTACTGGCGCTGCAACAGTCCGGTTTCGGAGATGACATCGCCATCTGCGCCCCCACGGCAGGCCGCACGGAAACCGGCCTCGAACCCGCGGTGGGCAGGTTCACCAACTTCTTGGTCTTACGCAGCGACCTCGTCCGGCATCGAGACCTTCCGGAACTGCTGTCCGAACTCGGACGCGTCCGCGTCGAAGCCTTGGACAACCAGGACATCCCCTTCGAGTTCCTTACCGAGACGCTAGGAATCGGCGACCGACTACGCATCCGGCTGGCCTTCCAGAACATCCCCACTGCGGACCTGCACCGCTGTGGCCTACCCGCGGAATGGGAGCCGGTCACCGCACCCGTCCCCACCGATTTCGAGCTGTCACTGATCCTGTCGGAGCAGAAGAACGACGACGGGCGCCCACAGGCATTGTTCGGCATGCTGGAGTACGCAGCCGATATTGTCGATGCCGCGACAGTCGAACACGTGGCGACCGAGTTCGACACGACGCTGGACCGGTTCTGATTGCGAGCGGCGCGTCGCTACCGTTCGCGATGGCGACCCGACGGTCCGCCGGTGATCGCCGCCCGTCGGCGAGGCTCAGCGCCGAGGGGCCGTGCGCCCCACCCGATCGGCGAGCCACCCGGCCGCGACCGCGCCCAACGCCGCGAGCACGGTCAGCCCCGAGGTGACCGCGATGGTCACTTGCCACGGAACGTGCCCGATCCCGCGGATGAGGTGTGGGGTGCCGGGGCCCAGCGTCAGTGCCCCGACGACGACGCCGGTCGCCACCCCCCGTCCCTGCTGGCGCTGGCGCACGTCGGGCGCTACCGCGCTGGGTGGGGTGGCGGGAAGATCATCGGACAGCGATCGCGTGTCCGCGTTCCGGGTGTATCGGTCAGGTGTTCATCGGATGAGCGCGAAAGAAGTCCCAGATCAGAGCCGTGGCGCTGATCGAGTTCGTGTTCTTGCCGACGATGATCTCCGGGTACAGCGGGGAGTTGGTGCCGGGCCAGATATGACCGCCGCCGATGATCGAGTACAGGTGCACGTCGACCCCGGACGGGCACGAGTATCGATCCAGGACGACATCGGATGCGATCGTTGTCCGCTCGGGTCCGCCGGTGCACCCGTCGCGGCGCGCCCAGGCCGCGGCGTTGTCGGTCACCGGTTTCGGGCCTACCCCAGTGTTCTCGGCAACGGCCGCCGACCCCGACGCGGACCCGGAATTCGATTGCCCCGCATACGGAACGATCGCATCATCGGTGCCGTGGAACGCGATCACCGGCACCGGCCGCGACGGACGGCACCAGCTGAAGTCTCGGAGCCCGGACACCGGTGCGATGGCTGCGACGCGATCGGCGAACTGGCAGCCGATGGAACTGGTGGCGAACGCGCCCATCGATAGCCCGGTCACGTAGACGCGCCGTTTGTCGACGCACAGGCTGGACTCCACATCGGTCAGCACTTCCGACACCCAAGTCATGTCCGCCGAGCCGGGGCCGTACTCCCATTGCGAGGGGGCGAGTCGATCGAGCTGAGGGGTGATCGTGAGGAAACCCTTGTGGTAACCGAATTCACCCAGACCGCTGCCCACGTCGGCGATATCGATGTTTTCCAGGATGCCGTGCAGGGCGATGACGACTGGCAGCGGGCGATTCGCCCCGGCCGGAACAGCCTGACGGTATTGGCCCGACTTCTCGGTGCCATGGAACTTCACGGTCGTTTCCCCCTGAACGGGAACCGGTCGGCCGCAGCCCGCCGAAGGTACGGCGGCGGGTCCTGGCTGGTCGGCACGCGCCGCGCTACCGGCGGCGGTGACGAACGCGGCGACGATTACCAGCCGCAGCGCCACTGCGGCGAAAGTCCGCAGTCCGTGCCGGACGCTTCTGGAACTCCGAACATCAACTTCCGCAACATGATTGTCAAACATGAGAAGCAGAGTCGCAGACGATGTGCCCGGTGCCGGAGCGCTCGGGTCACCTATTGGATATCCTCACGGCCTATCGGTCGTCCTGTCTGCAGCGATCACAGGCGACCGGTGTCTCTGCCGGGGAAAGGGTCAGCGGTAGAGGGAGCGCAGCAGAAGACCCCAAGCGTGTCGAGCGGTGCCGCGACGCTGGGATGATGGCGTCTGGTGCAGGAGCGCTGCCAGCATGCCGAGCGCGACGTAGACGTCGTCCGTGGTGATCTCATCGCGCAGACGTCCGCGCTGACTTCGATCAGAGAGTTTGTCCGACAACAACTTCCGCAGTTTTCCCCGGATCGACGTCAGATGCGGGCTTTGGCCGTCGGCGGAGTCGAACACCGCGATGAAGGCGGCGGAGTCGGTGAGTTGCCGGTAGAGGGCTTCGAGTAGCTCGTCGATGGTGGAGTCGTCTTGCCGGGCCAGCGACTCCAGCTCTGCGATGTTGCTTTCGTAGACGGCGTGGATCAACTGGCCGCGGGTAGGGAAATGCCGATAGAGACTGCCCTGCCCGACACCTGCTGTTTGCGCGATCAAGGTCATGGACGCGGTTCTACCGTGCTCGGCGAAGATTTCGCGGGCGGCGGCGAGGATCGCGGCCCGGTTTTCGGCGGCGGCGGCGCGTCCCCGGTTGACGCGACTCGCGGCACTCACGGTTCCGACTCTACCCGGCACGTGCACAGCCGGTTCTCGGTCGGTTCGGGAGCGCGGCTGCGGCTCGCGGTTGTCGAATGTCGCGTCATCCAGTGCGTCTCGACTTCGACAGTGGCCTCCGACAGTGTCGCCACTCTTGGTCGACGCGATGATGGTCACATCTTGACCCTCGAGGTGATGTAGGGAACACTACCGACCGGTAACCGGATTCTATTGTCCGGTTGCCGGTGTGGCCCTGCGCCACACGACTCGAAGAGGAGTGTTGCGATGGGCGAGCACAACCGCAGCGGTACGTATGAGCGGGGACGAGGTCCACTGGTCGCGGTGTCGACGGCGGGAGCGACGCCGGCGCCGACCGAGGAATCACACTGTTCAGGTCCCGCCGGGCCCCTCGGTCCCGCCGCGATGTCCCTGCGCGACACCAGATCTCTCGCCGAGGAAATGGTCCGGCACTTCAAGCAGACCGTCGCCAAATGCCTCACAGTGCCCGATGACGCGCTCCGCGGTGACGTCACCGCGGTGACCGTCAACTGCCTGCGAATCGCCACCACGATCCTCGATGGGCGCGGCACTCCCACCGAACGCGAAGTGGCGCAACTGGAATCAGCCGCTGAGCAGTGGGCCCGCGACGGCGTGCCGTTGGATGTGATCCTGCACGCTCTGCACGAAGGTTCCAAGATGGCCCACGAACTCGTGGCGAGTCAGTCCGTGATCACCGCGGTCGCCGAATGCGTGGACATCGGAGCACGCACCATCGATCTGCTCGACCTGATGACCACCACGGTGACGATGGCATATCTGCGCGAATACCGTGCTGTCGCGGGAGAACATCCCAATGCGGTACACGCACTCACCACGGCACTGATGAACGGCCGGGCGACGACGGCGATGGCGCGGGAGTGCGGTATGTCGATCGCCGATCACTACCACGTCCTGGCGGTGTCCATGACGCCTCATCGCATGAAATCCGACAGCGGCGTCGATCACCGAGTCGTGGCCCGGCGCACAGTTCAACGGATCCGGACCGAACTGGCCGCCACCTGCGGCACAGAGGTGTTGTCGTTGCTGAGCATCAGCGGCGGAACGGTATTGATCCCCAGCACCGCGTTGCCTTCCGAGCGACTGAAACCGATCGTCGACGCCATCGCCGACGCGGCCGATGCCGTCATCACCGCGGTACATCTCGAGGTCGCCGTCGACGCGATTCCGGAGATGTCGCAAATACTGCACGACATGGTCGATGTCGCCACCCGCCTGCAGCACGCGTTGTCGGCCGAGGCCGAGACCAGGCTGTACCGATTCGACCAGCTGGCCGCCGAATACCAGCTCACCCGCCCGGGAGCGGTCAGAGAATCCCTCGCGAGCCGACTGGACCCGCTGATGGCCCACCCCCTGCTGCTCGAGACGCTCACCGTCTACCTGCTCAATGATCAGAACCGTCAGCAATCGGCGCGCCGACTGTATATCCATCCCAACACCATCGACCACCGACTCAAGCGAATCGCGGTTATCACCGGACTCGATCCCGCCCGCGCCGAGGGGCTGTGGGCGCTACGCGCCGCACTGATCGCCAGGACATTCCCGCCGCGATCCGAGAGTTCGACCGCCGACACCCCCGGAGCCGACCTCGCCGCGAACCAGGGGGCGCGGACATAGGCGATCGCGCCCACCGGCACGTGAACCGAGGCGGAGGACGTTTTGGCCTCAAACAGATTCGAGTTTCTTCGATCGAAGAAAATCGTTGGGCAGTGACAACCGAATCACCTTGTGCCACGCCGAGGCGACTTGGCGGTGGATCGGGCCGGAGGTGTAGGAGAGGCCGTACCGTTCGAAGAGTTTCTCTATCTGCGGTGCGATCTCTTGGTAGCGGTTGCTGGGCAGGTCGGGAAACAGGTGGTGCTCGATCTGGAAGGATAGATTTCCGGTCATCGTGTGCAGCAGTGGGCTTCCTTCGATGTTGGCCGACCCCAGCATCTGCCGCAGGTACCAGTCGCCACGAGTCTCACCGTCGATCGAGGTCTTCTCGAATGTCTCCACGCCTTCGGGGAAGTGGCCACACATGATGACCGAATGGGTCCAGAGATTGCGAATGAGATTCGCGGTCAGGTTGGCCGTGAATGTGGCCGGGGCGGACACTCCTGACAGAAGCGGGTGAATCAGGTAGTCGCGGGTGGCATGGCGGCCGATCTTGCGCAGTGTGGCGCCGACTCGGGCGCGGAACTCCGGGTTACGCCGCCGGTCTCTGCTCAGATTCGCGCCGAGTTCGAGATCGTATGCGGCGATACCGTATTGGAAGAAGCAGGCGTTGAGGAGATTCCACAGGGGCTGGCCGATATGGAAAGGCGACCAGCGCTGATCCTCGTCGACCCGCATGATGCCGTACCCGAGGTCGTTGTCTTTGCCCAGCACGTTGGTATAGGTGTGGTGCAATTCGTTGTGCGAGTGCTTCCACTGATCCGAAGGGGAGGCGTTGTCCCACTCCCAGGTCGTGGAATGAATCTTCGGGTCACGCATCCAGTCCCACTGGCCGTGCATGACATTGTGTCCGATTTCCGTATTCTCGAGGATCTTCGCGATGGACAGCCCGGTTGTTCCGAGCAGCCAGGCCGGCGGAAATATCGACGCCAACAGCACAAGTCGGCTGGTGGCCTCCAGGAAGCGTTGGGCAGTGATCACTTCGCGGATGTAGGCGGCGTCGGCCTCGCCACGGGAGGCGAGAACCTGGTCGCGAATGGCGTCGAGTTCGAGGCCGAGTGCCTCGATGTCCTCGGCGCTCAGGTGCGCCACCGGACTGTTCGGCTTCTTCTGTAGGGCAGTCATGAGCAGTTCCAGTCTGTTGTCTGGTGGTCAGAGGTCGATTTCACAGGCACCTGCGACTGCGGATACGCACGTTTGAACAAGGACGCCGTCGCCGGGATGGGCTGTGGTGAGATCACCGTTGCGGAGGTCTCGTACCGCGCCACGGCGCAGGGGTACCACGCACCCGAAGCACACGCCCATCCGACATCCCGACGGCATGAGTACTCCAGCGGATTCGCCGGCGTCGAGCAGGCTTGTCGCACCGTCGGCGCGCACGGTCGTGTCTGTACGGGCAAAGGTGGCGGTGCCGCCGACTCCGGTGACGATCGGGGCGGCTCGAAAGCGTTCGGTGCGAAGTCGATGCGCGATTCCGGCTTCTCGGTAGTGCTGTTCGAGCGCGTCGAGCAAGGGCGCCGGGCCGCACGCCCAGGCGGAACGCTCGGCGAGATCGGGGACTATCGCAGCGAGTTCATCGGGTGTGAGTCGGCCCTGAGCGGTGGTGAACCGTTCGACATGGCGCAGGCGGCGGGCTGTCGCGAGAGCGCGCAGTTCGGCGCCGAAGATGGCGTCGCCCGCGGTAGGGGAGGAGTGCACGAGAACGACGTCGTCGAGTTCGTTCAAGGATTCCCGCAGCATGCTCATCACCGGGGTTATGCCGCTACCGGCCGTGATGAAAAGCGTTTTGGCAGGCCGAGGAGTGGGCAGGAGGAACTCGCCTGCCGGCTGATCGAGTTGCACGATTGTTCCGGTCCGCGTCCGGTGAACCAGTTGGGATGAGACGATACCGCCCGGTACGGCCTTGACGGTGATCGTGAAAGTGCCGTCGTCATGTCGTGCGGAAATCGAATAGGTGCGCCACTGCCGCACACCGTCGACGTCGATGCCGATGCGTACATACTGTCCGGCGGAAGGCCGGTGCCAACCTCGGCCGGGACGGATCCGAATCGTCGCCGCATCGGGCGTTTCCGCCGCGATGGACTCAATTCTGCCCCGAAGGTCGGTGCGACTGTCCAGCGGCCGGACGAGGTCCAGGAAATCCTGGGGGACCAGCGGGGTGGTGACGAGTTCGGCGAGCTTACGCACCTGGCGTCGGGCGACTCGGGCCACGACGGTGGTCCGCTCGGGCAGCGAAATTGTCATGTCTCCATCATCGCCGCCTGAGGGGGTAAAATCTTGACTCGAACGCGTGAAAGTGCAACCACATTTTGTTCGCAGAGGATAGATTTATGGCGTCAGCGCAGGTGGTGCTGCCGAAGGCTGTGATCGACGCGATGTGGTCAGCGCTGCCCGCGGTGGCCGAGCGGACGGTGGCGATGGTCATCGCGGAAGTGCCGAGCTACGCCGATGCCTTCAGTGGCAGGATGGGTCGCGTCATAGAAAACGCTGTCCAACAGGCGCTTCAAGGATTCATCAAGGAGGCCACCGAACCTCCCGGGGACGACACCGCCGCCGGTCCGGTGAGCCCCAGTCTCGTCGGCGCGTACTCGCTGGGGCGTGGTGAGGCCCGTCAAGGACGTTCGACCGACGTATTGCTTGCCGCATACCGGACCGGAGCGACCGTTGCGTGGCGCGAGCTGAGCGGCATCGCCGTATCCCACGGACTGCCAGGGGACACTCTGGCCCTGTTCGCGGAACTGATGTTCAGCTATATCGACCGCCTGTCGGCCTACAGCGTGGCCGGACACGCGGAGGAACTCGCGATCAGTGGGCTGTCACGTCAACGCAACCGTGAGCGGCTCGTCCAGCAGATCCTCGCAGGCTCGTCGGTCGACGATCTCGCCTCCGCGGCCGAACGAGCAGAGTGGCGGCCGCCCCGTACCTTGACGGCGTTGGCCCTGTCGGAGGGCGCTGAACGCGTCATCGCTGCACAGCTCGATCCGCGAACACTCCGTCTACCCGACAACATTGCCGACCGAACGGGTGAGCAATGGCTCGTGCTTCTACTTCCTGATGTGAACCCGCGGACACGAACGAAATTGGTCGGCGCGTTGGCCGATCATCGTGCTGTCCTCGGTCCGGCCAGGCCGTGGACGAACGCCTCGGCATCGGTGAATCGCGTGATGCGAAGTATCGAAATGGATCTCGGTTCCGGCGCGGCCATGGACACCGACGATTACCTGACCGAGCTCGTGCTGCGGGCAGACCCGATCGCATTGTCCGACCTGCGGTCCAAAATCCTTGCCCCGCTCGATGATCTACGACCCGCGACGAGAGAGAAGCTGGTCGAAACACTGCGCGCGTGGCTACTCCATCACGGAAGACGTGACCAGATCGCGGCTTCGCTCCACGTCCACCCCCAGACCGTGCGCTACCGGGTCGGCCAGCTCCGCGAACGCTACGGCGAGCGCCTCGACGACCCCTGCACCGTCCTGGAGCTCACTATCGCACTCGGATCCACGGGCGTCGCGGGATCGAATGGGTCGCCCACGGCGGGCGGCTGCTGACCGAACGCGGGTCGCCGTCGTCAGGGCGAATCCAACACACTCGCCGGAACCCCGTAGGGCAGAAACCGCACCCGACGGCGAGCATCGGTGTTGTCGCGATGCGCTCGTAGGGCCTCGAGCTCACTCGGAAAGACCTGGTCGACCCTGGCCTCGCCGAGATCATCGATGCGGTAGATGGCCCACACCCCGCTGCCGGTCTCGCCGGTGGTCTCGCCCTCGGGTTTCGGTGGACGTGGACGTTGCGGCTGGACGAACTGACCGAACAGCGACGCCAGCGAACCGACACTCGCGTGATCCACGCGATCCAGGTATACGCCGGCTTTCCCGAGCAGGTCGCGGAGCTCGGTTCCCGCCCCACGCAGTGCGCGTTCGAAATCTTCCGGATCGATGCCGAAGGGCCCGTTGGTTGCCATCGGATGTGCTCCTGGGGACGAGTTGGGCGCTACGTCCTCAGTGTCCTCGCGAAACGCCGACTTCGCCACGCCGACTCACCCGTCCTCGACGCCATCACGCTGTGCGAGGTGCGGGCGATCTTCCTCGGTGGTTAGCCGAAACTTGCTTCATGCCCCACGGCGAATCCGCCGCCGATGAACTGACGTGATCCGCTCCCGCTGCGCGGGCGAGTCGCCGTGGTCACCGGAGTCAGCCGGCGCAATGGCATCGCCTACGCCACGACGAAGGGCGCGCTTGCCTCGATCACCCGCACTCTGGCCGATCACTGTGCCGACCAGGCAATCACCCTCAACACCGTGACCCCCGGTCCTGTCGACACCGGAGGGTTCCGCCGATCGAACCGACCACCCGATAGCCCGCAACCACAAGGCATTCGGACAGTTCCAATTCCCGAATTCACCGGGATCGGCGCGGTTCGTCGGCCGACCCCGGTGATCCATCGGAAGGGCCTCGAGAAACGCGTACGCCAGGAATGGCAGATCCGGCGAATGCCGCCGGTCGATGGCTATCTGATTGCTGCACATGGCCGTTCCTCGTGGTGAGTGCAGGGAACTCGTCACCTTCCGCACGTGATCGCGCCTTTTTCGGGCAATGCGGTCTTGCTTGCGTGTGTCGTGATAGTTTGCTGACCGAAGCGATCTGTTACAGCTGCGAATCGATGAATGCGGCGAACTACCCCCGGAGGTCAAGGTCGTGACTCGTCCCTTTGTTCGTTTCCTAGGTGCGCTCGGCAGTACAGCATTCACGCTGCTGCTACTGGCGACGGCGGCAATCGCCGAACCTATTTATCCGCGCCCGGATCCGGACCCTTTCTATGCCGCCCCGGCCGACCTGGCGGCGCACCGGCCGGGTGACGTGCTCGCCGTGCGGGTCCTGCCACCGTTGGCCGTCTTCCCCGGCGCCACGATCAGGCTGGTCGAGTTTCGTTCCACCAATTCGCGGGGGGCGCCGATCGCGGCGACCACCACCATCGCCACCCCGGCAGGGCATCAACCCGGCGCACCGCTGCTGTCGTATCAGCACTTCATCAATTCGCTCGGCACCGGTTGCGCGGTATCGCACAGCCTCTACGGCAACGATCTGAATCTGTCGACGATCACGCCGGCGTTGAGCATGTTGCTGCAGCGGGGCTGGAGTGTGGCGCTGCCGGATCATCTCGGACCGCAGTTCGCGCTCGGAGCCGGGCGGTTGGGCGGCCAGATCACTCTGGACGGCATTCGGGCGGTGCAACAGTTGCCCGAACTCGCCGTTCAGGACAGCCCGGTGGCGCTGGCCGGCTACTCCGGTGGCGGTCTCGCCACGGCATGGGCGGCTGTGCTGCAACCGTCTTACGCACCGGAGTTGCGGCTGGCGGGCGCGGCCATCGGCGGGGCCCCGATGAACCTGGAGAAGATGGCGCGGGGGCTCGGCCTCGATCCCCATCCGGCCTTCGGGTTGGCCATGGCGGCGGCCATCGGCCTGGAGCGGGAGTACCCGGATCGTGTGCCGACCAGCTCGAGTCTCAATGAGCGCGGCCTCGCGATCCGTGACGCGATGGCCAACAGTTGCACCAACGACATCCTTGCCATCGGTGTCGGTGGCAGCGCTCGCGACTTCGCCACCGGCCTCTCCGTCTTTCACCTGCCCGATGCCTGGGCGGTGGTGGAGGAGAACAGCGTGGAACTCTACGACGGCGTTCCGGAAATACCGATATTCGAATGGCATTCGCCGACCGACCCGCTGATTCCGATCGCCGCGATCGACAACACCAACCGCCGCTGGTGCGCGGCCGGGGTGCGACTGCAGACGCTGCAAGTTCCCGCGGTAGAGCATCTGTCCGCGGGGGCGATAGGCGCCCCCGCGATGCAGCTGTGGCTCGAGGGGCGGGTTCGCGGCGAGCCTGCGCCTGTCACCTGCTGACGAATCGACATATCGTGCGATGAGAAGGCGCTCGGTCGCTCGGGGAGCAGAATCTATGCGGTGAGGTTGATCGAGATCATCGTGTGCGCCGCCAATGCCGCCGGTTTGGCCGCGCTCGCGGCTCCCTGGCGAGGTCGGGGACAGCAGTGGCGATATCTGGCGGTGATCGCACCGCTCATCGCGGTGGTCCAGTTTCTCGCGGAGGGCTACCGCTGGCAGATGATTCCGGCCTACACGCTCGCCGCGATAGTCGCGACGTGTGCGGCGTTGCTGGGCACCGGTCGCGTCTTCAGCCCCGCGACGCGATCGGTGGGGATGAGCGTGGGGATCCTGGTGTTCGTTGTCTCGGCGGCGGTGCCGGTCGTGGTTCCAGTGTTCGAACTTCCACGCCCTGGTGGCCCGTATGCGATCGGCACACTGACCTATCACTGGCGTGACGAGGCGCGGCGGGAGATCTTCGATGCCGGTCCCGGTACTGCGCGCGAACTGATGGCTCAAGTCTGGTATCCGGCCGAGACTGTCGACCGAGCCGATACCGAGCCGTATGTCGTGGACGCCGCGCCGTTGTCGTCGTCGGTGGGGCGGATGTTCCACGTTCCAGGTTTCGTCTTCGACTACTGGGACACCATCCCCACCCACGCCACCCCTACGGCTCCCGTGGCAACCGGGAGCTCTCGATACCCTGTGCTCGTTTTCGTGTCCGGACTCGGCGGTTTCCGTCAATCGAATATGTTCCAGGTCGAGCAGTTGGTTTCGCGTGGCTTCGTCGTCGTCGGTCTGGACCAGCCCTACACCTCCGCGGCCACCACCTTCCCCGATGGGCGCTCGGTGGCCGGATGGGACAAGGGCCGCCTCGATCCGCTGGTCGAACAGTCCATCAGTCCGGTCAGCCCGGCACCTGTGCTCGGCGGGGTCGAATATCCTGACGGCATACTCGGATATCTGGGAGAAGATGTCAGTTTCACTCTCACCCAGTTGCAGCGGTTGAACGCTCGGGATCCCGGCGGGGTGCTCACGCAACGGCTGGATCTGGACCACGTCGGCGCGTTCGGTGTCTCGCTGGGCGCGATGGTGGTCGGGCAGGTGTGCCGCACCGACGTGCGCTTGGCCGCGTGTCTGATGATGGATGCCGCGATGCCGGTCCAGGTCGCGGCCCAAGGGCTGAGGCAACCGAGTATGTGGCTGACGCGCGATGCCGATTCCATGCTGCTGGAACGAAGCAGAAGCGGAGGCTGGACCGACCGCGACATCGAGGAAACCCTGACCACTCAGCGCGCGGCGTTCCACAACAGTCCTGCCGGCGGGCACTACTACCTGCAAGCACCCGGCATGTTCCATGTGAACTTCACCGACGCCCCCTTGTGGACGCCCTTGGCCGAAGCGATCGGCATCTGTGGGCCGGTCGGCGCCGAGCGCGGCCACGACATCATTGCCGCCTACACCGTGGCGTTCTTCCATCGCCATCTCGCCGACCACCCGAGCCTGCTGCTCGACACCGCGCCGCCCTGGGCCGAAGTTCATCTCGATCAACGCTGAAACGGGTGCCGCACAACAGAATCGGCCGTGACCTGCTGTTTCGCCGGTGCGGCACCGTCAGGGATCGGGGGCTCAACCCGAGCCCTGACCGGTGCCGCTGTATCCGGTTCGGCACCCTCGGGCGGTCGAATGGCTGAACGACGTAGAAAGGGTGCCGAGATCCATTCGTAGCAGACTCCATCCCGGATTGGGGTCAAAAGACCCTATTTTCCATGCGATCGAGATGAGACGAAACGGGAACGGCTCTGTCGGTGCCGATCGGTGGGGTTTGTTGTGCGAGTGCGGGGTATGTCGAGAGCGAAGCACGCTCGGAAGTGAGCGTTTCCGGTGCAGGGAATAGGAGAAAACGATGCTGGGTCTGGGAATCCTCGGTTGGATCATCATCGGCGGACTGGCGGGCTGGATTGCCAGCAAGATCATGAAAACCGATGCCAAGCAGGGCATCCTGCTCAATATCGTGGTCGGTATCGTCGGCGGCCTGTTGGGCGGGTTCGTGCTGAAGCTGTTCGGCACCGATGTCGAGGGCGGCGGGCTGTGGTTCAGCTTCTTCACCTGCCTGGGCGGCGCGGTCGTCCTGCTGTTCCTGGTCGGGCTCGTGACCGGACGCAGCCGCGCACTGCGATAACCGGAACCACCGATCGGTCCTCGACCTGGCCGTCATCCGGCATATCGCCGGACCGATTCGGCGCACGCGCAGCATCGAGATCCCGGTAGTCCAACGGCTACCGGGGTCTCTGGCATTTCACCGAGTCCGCGATCGCGCGCGGGCGAACTCGGGACCCAACGCTTCGACGGGCCCTGTGTTCGACGGGCCTTGTGATGGGGCGCAAAATCCCGGGAGTGGCCCTGGATCCATGGGCCACGGAACCAGGGTCTGTGCGGTGGGCCAATGCCCGAATAACGTGATCTCCGCTGCTTCGGGGGCAAGTGGGCAGTTCGAAAAACAGAGAACAGAAGGAATTTTCGATGAACCGATCACTCGCCGCAGCCACCATGGCCGGTGCGATGATGCTGGCCCCGCTGGCCACCGCCCACGCCGCCATCGAACCGGTGGCCCCGGTTTCGCAGTGCGTTGAGTACCCCATCGGCGCGCCGGGCATGTGCGATATCTTCCAGAACCTTCTGCAACTGCTGGGCACAGGTTCGTCCAGCCTCAGCGGTGGCTCGAAGGCCTCCTGAATCGAATAACGCTTCGCCGACTCCCACCGGGTGGTTACGCGCATCTACGCGTAGACCCATCAGGAGGTCGACCTGATGACGGGAACCGGCGTAATCCGTTGTCCGAGTGTAGACTAGCGCGTGGCGTGCGAGGGGATGCGGGTGGTATCCGGTCGACTTGGCCTGCGAGTGCTTCCGCGCGAACTCTTTCCAGCAGAGGCGCTGTCATTCCTCGCGGGTTCGACGGGGGTGACGCCGCGCACGGCGGGAAGTGGTTGGTAGTGCCTTCAGCCATCGCACCGAATCCCCACCTCAACGGGAATCGGTTGTTTCGTTGATGATTCGGCGGTGCAGTTCGGTGGTCATGGCATGGATGGCACGGGTGATTTCGGTGTTGGTCTTGAGTTCGAGCTCTTCCTCGGCGAAGTCGTGGTCGGCTTTGAGCTGCTGGAATTCGGCTGCCCGGTTCTGTCCGATCATCACGAAGGTCGACAGGAAGATCGCCTCCAGCGAAACCACCAGAGTCAGTGTCGGCCAGGGACTCTGCTCGCACACGATCATCCAGGCGGCGAACCCGACCGCATGGATATAGACGAACGGCATCGATCCGGCGAATCGGGTGATCCAGTCCGCCATGCGTAGTTGCCAGTTGTCGCGGCGGCGGGCGTGGAAGTCGACCACGACCGGGTGCTGGGCGGGATTCGACGGCTGCGACATGACGGGCTCCTCGGGTTTTGACAGCGAGCGACGACGCCCGAATGCTATCGGCCACAGGTATTCTCCCGGATCAATCGTTCCGGGGGTGCGCTCGGGTGCGGGAACCCGCAATCCGGCGCCGACCCGATCGCCGTGACCACCAGCCAGGGTCCGTCGCAGCGCGACAGAATTCCAAGGTTTCGGGTCGCTTCGGTCATTGTCATGCGTCCTCGTGTGTGTCGTCGGGGGATTGTCGATCCGCCACGCCGAAGCTGGTTGCCGTGCAGTTCGGCGGCCGGACTCGAGCCGAAAGCCACGCTCAGGTGGACTGCTCTTGTCTCAGGGAGGAGGCAATGAGAGGATGAGTGTAATATTCTCTCACGAGGTTGTGGAGTAGCCGATGTCTCGTCCGGTCCGAAATGTTGCTGCCGATGTCGCCGACACCGCCGTGCGTCGACGTCGCTATATGGCGGGACCGGCGGCTCTGCTCGGTGGTCCGGCGAATGTGGTGATGCAGCTCAGCCGGGCGCCAGTTGGTCGTGGCGTGATCGAAAGCACGGTGGACAGCGGGCGTTTCGATCTGCGGCCGCGTAAGCGAGGAAAGACGACGCTGACCTATCTGGCGGTGGCGATGCTCGGTACGGACGAGGATCGTGAGGCTTTCCGCTCCGCGGTCGACACCTCGCACCGGCAGGTGCGCTCGCGGCCGGGTAGTGCGGTGAAATACAACGCGTTCGATCCGAACCTGCAACTGTGGGTTGCCGCGTGCCTGTACAAGGGCACGCTCGACTCCCTGACCTTCCTGCGCGGCGGCATCGATGATGAGGTCGCCGACGAGCTATATCAGGAGTCCGCCAGATTCGGTACGACTCTGCAGATGCCTCCGCAGATGTGGCCGAGTGATCGCGCGGCGTTCGCCCAGTACTGGGAGGCCGGGCTCGCCGAGATCTCCATCGACGACGAGGTCAGGCGGTACCTGCTCGAGCAGGTGATCGACCTCGGCCCCTACAGTCGGGTCGAACGTGTGCTGTTGCGGCGGATCAACCGTTTCTTCACGACGGGGTATCTGCCACAACGGTTCCGCGACGAACTCGGTCTTCGTTGGAGCCCGCGCAGGCAGCGGATATTCGAGGTGACGATGCGGGTCATCGGCGCGGTGTGTTTCGTATTGCCCGAACGTTTCCGCCTCTATCCGTTCGAAACCCACTTGCGCGACATGCGACGGCGACGCGAGCAGGGAAAACCCCTGGTGTGACGTGACGTGCCGACCTGAGTCCACCCCGACTACACAACCACTCGCGGCTGGAGTTCCAGCGCGCCGTCGACCATCCGGTAGACCGTGTCCATGCGGTGCAGGTGGGCGCTGTCGTGGGTGACGAGGAGGGTGGCCGAGCCGCGGTCGCGGACCACGGACAGGATCAAGTCGATGATGGCCGCGCCGCGCTCGGTATCCAAGGCGCTGGTGGGTTCATCGATCACCAGTAGCGCCGGGTCGTTCATCAGCGCGCGGGCGATATTCACGCGTTGCCGTTCGCCACCCGACAACTGTGCCGGATACTTCGCGTGATGGTCGGTGAGGCCGACCGCGTCGAGGAGTTCCCGTGCTTTCGAACGGGTTTCGCGTCGGTTCGCGGTCGGCAGGCGTGGCCGTCGACCCAGATGCGACATCACTTCGAGCTGTTCGACGGCGGTCAGCGCCGAGACGAGATTGGCTTGCTGGAAGACGATGCCGATGCGCGATCGCCGCACGGCCGCCGCCTCGCGTCGGCCGAGTCCGGCGAGATCGACTGTGCCGCTGTCGGTCTCGAGCAGAACGCGGCCCGAATCGGGACGGATCAGGGTCGAGACCACGGCAAGTAGGCTGGATTTCCCGGATCCGGAGGGGCCGGTGACCGCGGCGATAGTACCTCCGGTGACATGCAGGTTCACCCGATCGAGTGCGGTGAGCCTGCCCGCGCCGTCGGGATAGGTGAGGGTGACATTGTCGGTGGTCAGCGCGATGGTCATCTCGGAACTCCGGATCAGCGGGCCGCGCCGAGCGCGGTGAGTGGGTCGGTGGTGAACAGGAAGCGCAGCGCGAAGGCCGCACCCAGCAGGCCGAGCGCGATGAGCGCGCCGGCGGGCAGCAGCGTGGTGGCCGGGCCGAGTTCGAACGGCAGCGCGTCGCCGAGCGCCCTCGCGCCGAGCGCGGTGATGGCGAGACCGAGCCCGACGCCCGCCACCAGGACGATCGCTGCCTGGGCGAGGGCGTCCCGGACGAGCGATCCCGAGGTCGCGCCCAGGGCCTTCAATATCGCGATATCGGGCATCCGCTGGATGGTCCACACCGTGAAGAACGCGCCGATCACCAGGGCCGAGATGGCGAACAGCAGCACCGTCATCAGAGTGAGGGAACCGTTCTCGGCCTGGTAGGCCGCGAGCGCGGAGAGTGAATCGGACATACCGGTTGCCGTCGTGTGCGCGGCGGCGTCGGCGGCGTCCCGGTCCGGTACACCGGTGATCGCGAGCACGGTGGCTGCGCCTGCGCGCGGGCTCACCGATTGCCAGTCGGCGGGGGTCATCCACACCACGGGGGTGTGGCTGTACCAGTCGTCGCCGCGGACCGCGGACACCGTGAACAGGCGTCCGCCGAGGGTGACGGTATCGTGCGGACTCGCGTGCAGCGCCTTCGCGACTCCGTTGCTGAGCACCACCGTGCCCGCCTCGGTAGCGGCACGATCACCAACGACCGGCGACGTGACGCCGAACAGTGCGACCGCGGTCGGCGGCGCACCCGTACGGCCTGCCTCGGTGCGGCTGATGCCGACCGGGTCGACGGTCCCGGTCCGCCCCGCGGCCGCCCGCCAGATGTCGATCTGCTCGGGCGTCAGCGCCGAAGCGTCGAAGGACGGGTCCGCCCCGGTATCGGCGAAGACGAGCGCGTCGGCCCGCAGCGACTGCACAGCGGAGATGTTCTGGTGTGCGAGCCCGGCGGCCAGGCCGCCGAGGAAGCTCACCAGCAGCGCCACCAGCGTGACGACCAGTGTGATGAGCAGGAATCGGCCGCGTGCGGCGCGAAGTTCCCGGAGTGCGACAAACATATTCTCACTGTCGCGGTCGAAGGGCGTCTCGCCATCGGGCGTGGGGTCGAGATCCGCTCGGTCGAAGGGCGGTGGCCGGATTACACCTTTCGATGGATGTCGCGCCGATAGCCGCGCATAAGCTGGCACTGTGCACTCGTCGCCGCTCACCCCCGTTTTCGCCACGCTACGGCTCGGCTTGCACGTGCTCATGGCGGCGTTGGCGGCCGTGGTCGCGGTGCGTGCGCTGCTGCCGGGCGCCGCGCATCCGCTGCCGGTGGTGTTACTGACGGCGGCCTTTCTGATCACCTACTTCGCGGGCGCGTGCCTTGCCCGGTGGCCCGTCGCGATGCCTGTCTGGTTGGGTTCGCTCACCCTGCTGTGGCTCGGGCTGGTCGTCGCCGCCCCCGACGCCGGGTATCTCGCCTTCGGATTGTTCTTCCTCTACCTGCACCTGCTGCCGTACCCGTGGAATCTCGCGGCGGTCGCGGCCGCGACCGGCGTCGCCGTTGTCGGCTTCGGACTGCATCGCGGTTGGGCCCTGGCGGGCGTGGTCGGCCCGGTCATCGGTGCGGCGGTGGCGGTCGGGATCGGCCTGGGCTACCAGGCGCTGTTCCTGGAGTCCGTGGAACGGCAGCGGCTCATCGACGAATTGCTCAGTACCCGTGCGGTACTCGCGGAGCGGGAACGGACCGCGGGAAAACTCGCCGAGCGGGAACGATTGGCCAGAGAGATTCACGACACCGTCGCGCAGGGCTTGAGCAGTATCCAATTGTTGTTGCACGCCGTCGAACGCGCCGCTCCCGAACATCCCGCGCTGCAACAGATCCGGCTGGCCAGGACGACTGCCGCCGAGAACCTCGCCGATACCAGGGGACTGATCACCGAATCGGCGCCCGCCGCCTTGGACGGGCAGTCGCTGACGCAGGCGCTGGCGCGCATCTGCAAGCGTGCCGAGGCACCTGGGCGTACCACCAGGCTGGTGGTGGAAGGCGTGCCGCAGCGACTGCCGATGCCGATCGAGGCCGCGTTGGTGCGTATCACGCAGGGGATGGTGGCCAATGTCGTTCAGCACGCCCGAGCGAGCCGGATGCGCGTCACATTGACCTATACGGAGACCGATATCTCCCTGGATATCGTGGATGACGGCATCGGCATCGCGCCCGATGTACTCGATCGCGGATCCACCGGCTCCTTCGGGTTGTCGGCGATGCGGACCAGAGTCGAACAGCAGGGCGGCACCTCGGCCGTCGAGTCGGAGCCAGGGCACACGGCGGTGACGGTGTCGTTCCCGATCGAATCCGATTCCAGCCGAACGGATCAGGACGACGACATAGGTCGTACTCCCGCGTCCAGGTCCGAAATCGCGTCGAATTCGCACGCGGGGAAGGATCGCTCGTGATCGGCCTGCTGCTCGTCGACGATCACGCCATCGTCCGTGCGGGTCTGCGCGCGCTTCTGGCGAGCGCGCCCGATATCGCCGTGGTCGGCGAGGCGGCGACGGCGGAGGCGGCGATCGCGTTCTGCGCCACCACGGCGGTCGACCTCGTGATGATGGACCTGAGTTTCGGGTCGGGTCGGTCCGGCGTGGCGGCGACGGCCGAACTGCGCGCCCTGCCGCAGCCGCCGAACGTGCTCGTCGTCACCAACTACGACACCGACGCCGATATTCTCGGCGCTATCGAGGCGGGCGCCTGCGGGTACATCCTGAAAGACACCCCGCCCACCGAACTACTGGCGGCGGTGCGGTCGGCGGCCGCGGGGGAGAGCGCGCTCTCGCCCGCGGTCGCGTCGAAGTTGCTGACGCGAGTGCGCCGGGCCGACACCACATTGAGTGCCCGTGAGATCGAGGTTCTACGGCTGGTAGCCGACGGCAGATCCAATCGGGAGATCGCGAAGGAACTGTTCCTCGGCGAGACGACCGTCAAATCCCACCTGGTGCACATCTACGCGAAACTCGGTGTGCGCTCACGTACTTCGGCGGTCGCGCGGGCTCGTGAACAGGGTGCGATCTAGCACGTTGGACACCGCGCCCACCGGCCACACCATCCGGTTGTCGCAGCTTCCCGGCTCGGACCGAATTCCTGGAGACGGGCGAAGGGGGAGGCGTCGTGTCCCGGCCGCCGCTCACAGGATGCCGTAGGCGCGGTTGTCGGCCTCGCGTAGCGCGCCGACATAGTCGCCGCGTTCGCAGCCGGTCCCGTCCGCGCCGGGCGGCACGGCGAGCATCCCCCGGAACTCGTCGACGCTGCGATATTCCTTGCGGCGCATCCACTGGCGCACGCCGTCGAGCAGGACGGCGGCGTACTCGGGGCCGTGGCGCAGCAGCGCCGAGGCGGACTGCACGACATCCGCCCCGGCCAGCAGGTACTTGATCACATCGGTGGCGTCCTCGACCCCGCTGCTCGCGGCGAGTTGGGCGCCGATCCGCCCGCGCAGCAGGGAAATCCAGGTCAGCGGCAGGCGGGAGTCGGCCG
The DNA here is from genome assembly GCF_040606855.1 of Nocardia sp. NPDC005366. NCBI lineage: Bacteria > Bacillati > Actinomycetota > Actinomycetes > Mycobacteriales > Nocardiaceae > Nocardia > Nocardia sp. NPDC005366. The sequence goes on along the minus strand of NZ_JBEXFQ010000022.1, from coordinate 76,177 downwards.
CGGTGGACAGGGGGATGTCCGCGACCACGGTGCGAGTCTCGCAGTCGATGTCCGGCTGCAGGAACCGGTTGAACAGCACCAACCCGTCGGCGCCGGCCCCGTGTAGACGCAGTGCCATCTCGCCGATCGAACTGAACTGGGGACTCACTTTGACCGCCACCGGCACGGTGACGGCGTCCTTGACCCAGGCCAGCACGTCGAGGTGCCGCTGTTCGACGTCCCTGCCGCTGATGTGCGGATCACCCGGCAGGTAGTAGATGTTCAGCTCGATCGCGGCCGCGCCGGCGTCCTGCATCGATCGGGCGTAACCCGCCCACCCGCCCGGGGTGACGCCGTTCAGGCTGCCGATCACCGGGACGGGGACCGCCTGAGCGGCGCGTTCGAGCAGACTCAAGTAGCGGCGCGGTCCGCGGTCTGAGATGGCCTGCGCCGGAAAGTACGACAGGGACTCGGCGTAGCTGTGCGAACCGTGCTCGGTCAGTGCCGCGTTGCGCTCCGCTTCGCGCAGCAACTGCTCTTCGAACAGCGAATAGGGCACCACGGCACCGACGCCCGCCTCGGCGAGCCGACGGACACCGTCGACCGTCCGTGACAGTGGGGAGGCCGCCGCCACCAGTGGATTCGGCAGGGCCAGGCCAAGGTATCGCGTCGAAAGGTCCATCAGCGGTCCTTACGGGCGTCGGCGGTGAAGTGGTGCGACCCCTGCGATGCCATGTCCTCGTACCGGTCCCAGCGCTGAGCGATCGCCTCCTCGGCGAGGCCGAGCAGCCGGTCGTATTCCGCCGGATCGCTATTGGCGAGTGCGCGGTACCGCAGTTCGCGGCTGCGGTAGTCCTCGAGCGGAATCCTCGGGCGGTGCGAATCGAGCAGGAACGGATTCTCCCCGGCCGCGCGCAACACCGGGTCGTAGCGGATCAGCGGCCAGTGCCCGCTCGCCACCGCGCGGTACTGCTGGTCCATCCCGAGACGCATGTCGATGCCGTGCGCGATGCACTGGCTGTAGGCGATCACCAGGGAGGGCCCGTCGTAGGCTTCGGCTTCCCGCATCGCCTGCAAGGTGTGTTGCGGATCGGCTCCCATCGCGACCCGGGCGACGTAGATGTTGCCGTAGGCGATGGCCTGTAACGCGAGATCCTTCATCGGAACCGTCTTGCCCCCGGCGGCGAATTTCGCGATCGCCCCGAGCGGGGTGGCCTTGGACATCTGCCCGCCGGTGTTGGAATACACCTCGGTGTCGAGGACGAGGACGTTGACATCGCGGCCGCTGGCCAAAACGTGGTCCAAGCCCCCGGCGCCGATGTCGTAGGCCCAGCCGTCACCGCCGACGATCCAGATGCTGCGGCGGATCAGATGATCGAGCACGCTGCGCAGTTCCTCGGCGACCTCGGGTGCGAGCCGGTCGAGGCGGGTGGCGAGGTCGGCCACCCGAGCGCGCTGGGCCGCCAGTTCCGATTCGCGCAGTTGCGGCGCGGTGAGGATCTCGTCGACCAGCTCGGCGCCGAGCGATTGCCGCCACGTGGTCAGCAGGGCGCGGGCCTGGGCGGTGTGGGTGTCGGCGGCGAGGCGGAACCCGAGGCCGAATTCGGCGTTGTCCTCGAACAGCGAGTTCGACCAGGCCGGGCCGCGGCCGTCGGCGTTGGTGGTCCACGGCGTGGTGGGCAGGTTGGCGCCGTAGATGGACGAACACCCGGTGGCGTTGGCGATCATCGCCCGGTCCCCGAACAGCTGCGAGAGCAGCTTCAGATACGGGGTTTCCCCGCAGCCCGCGCACGCGCCGGGGAACTCGAACAGCGGCTCGAGGAATTGCGTGCCTCGGACGGTGCCGAAATCGACGCGGGAACGATCGACGGCGGGCAGGGTCTCGAAGAACGCGATGTTCTCCCGCTCCTCGGCCACCCGGGGTTCGCGGGGGGCGAGATTGATCGCCTTGGCGGGCGGGGTACCGGGGGTGAGGGCAGGGCAGGCTTCCACGCACAGGCCGCAGCCGGTGCAGTCCTCGGCGTAGACCTGCAGGCTGTAGCGGGCCTGCGGTAACCCGACGGCAGCGAGCGGGGCGGACAGGAATGTCGGCGGGGCGTCGGCGAGCTGATCCCCGTCGTAGAACTTGGTGCGGATCACGCTGTGCGGGCACACGAAACCGCAGTTGCCGCACTGGATACAGGTGTCGGGATCCCAGGCCGCGACAAGCTCGGCGATATTGCGTTTTTCGTAGGCGGTGGTCCCGCTTGGGTAGCTGCCGTCCACCGGCAGCGCACTGACGGGCAACGCGTCACCGCGGCCCGCCAGCATCTCCGCGGTGACGGTGCGCACGAATTCGGGGGCGTCGGCGGGCACGAGCGGGGCCGGCTCGATGGCGCTGCTGACGCGGTCCGGGACCGGAATCCGGTGCAGGGCTTCGACGGCCCGATCCACCGCCTCGAGTTCGCGCCTGACCACGTCGGCACCGTGGTCGGCGTAGGTGGCGGCGACGGCGTCCTTGATCCGGGCGAGTGCCTGCTCGCGGGGCAGCACGTTCGAGATCGCGAAGAAGCAGGTCTGCAGCACCACGTTGATCCGCCCGGCCAGGCCGACCTGGCGGGCGATGCGGCCCGCGTCGACCGCGTACAGGGTGAGGTTCTTGTCGAGGATCTGCTGCTGCACCGGCCGCGGCAGGGCATCCCACACCTTGTCGGCCGGATACCGGCAATTCACCAATAGCGCGGCACCGTCCGCGGCCCGGCCGAGCACGTCGACCTTCTCGAGGAATCGGAACTGGTGACAGCCGACGAAATCGGCCCGGCCGATCAGATACGGCGCGCGGATCGGGCGGGGCCCGAAGCGCAGATGCGAGACGGTCTGCGAGCCGGACTTCTTCGAGTCGTAGACGAAGTAGGCCTGGGCGTGCAGGTCCGCCTGCGCGCCGAGGATCTTGATCGTGTTCTTGTTGGCGCTGACGGTGCCGTCGGAGCCGAGACCGAAGAACACCGCCCGCACGGTGTCGTCGGCCTCGATGTCGAAGCCGGGATCGTAGGCGATGCTCGTGCCGGAGACGTCGTCGTCGATGCCGACGGTGAAGCGGCTGCGCGGGTGCTCGTGGGCGAGTTCGGCCAGCACCCCGGCCACCATGGCTGGGGTGAACTCCTTCGACGAGAGCCCGTAGCGTCCGCCGCACACTCGCGGCAGACGCTCCCGCCGTCCGGTGGTGTACGCCTCGGCAAGGGCGGCGACGACGTCGAGATACAGCGGTTCCCCGAACGAGCCGGGTTCTTTGGTGCGGTCGAGCACCCCGATCGTGCGCACCGTGGCAGGAAGCGCGGCGAGCAGCGCGTCGGTGGGAAACGGCCGATACAGTCGCACCTGCACCACGCCGACTTTCTCCCCGGCGGCGGCGAGAGCACCGATCGTCTCGGCGGCGGTCTGCGCCCCGGAACCCATCAGCACCAACACCCGCTCGGCCTCGGGATGGCCGGTGTAATCGACGATGCGCATGTCGCGGCCGGTGCGCTGCCCCAACCGCGCCATCAGTTCGTCCACCACCGCCGGAACGCGGGCGTAGAACGGGTTGACCGTCTCGCGTGCCTGGAAGTAGGTGTCCGGGTTCTGTGCGGTGCCCCGGATGAACGGGTGCTCCGGCGATAACGCTCGCGCGCGGTGGGCGCGGATCAGTTCCTCTGGCACCAGAGCCCGCAGGTCGTCGTCGGACATGTCCTCGATGGTGTTGAGCTCGTGCGAGGTACGGAACCCGTCGAAGAAATGCAGGAACGGCACCCGGGTGCGGAGCGTGGCGGCCTGTGCGATCAGCGCCAGGTCGTGCGCCTCCTGCACCGATGCCGAGGCGAGCAACGCGAACCCGGTCTGGCGCACCGCCATCACGTCCGAGTGGTCGCCGAAGATCGATAGCCCTTGCGCGGCAAGGGATCGGGCGGCGACATGCATGACCGCCGAGGTCAGCTCGCCGGCGATCTTGTACATGTTCGGGATCATCAGCAACAGGCCCTGCGACGCGGTGAATGTCGTCGCCAGCGCCCCGCCCTGCAACGCGCCGTGCAGTGCGCCCGCCGCCCCGCCCTCGCTCTGCATCTCCACCACCGTCGGCACCGTGCCCCACAGGTTGGGACGCCCGGAGCTGGACCATTCGTCGGCGAGCTCGGCCATCGTCGACGAGGGGGTGATCGGATAGATGCAGCACACCTCGTTGAGCCGGTAGGCCACCGAGGCGGCGGCCTCGTTACCGTCGACCGTCACACGTGTCATCTCGGCTCCGGGAACATCTCGATGGCATGGACCGGGCACTGCTCGAAACACTCCGCGCAGCCGGTGCATTTGTCGTAGTCGTAGCGGTACCCGTGGCCGGGACCGAGTTCGACGATCGCGTCCTCCGGGCACGCGCCGAGACAGCCGTCGCATTCGAAGCAGTTCCCGCACGACAGGCACCGGCCCGCCTCGAACATCGCGGCCTGGGGTGACAGGCCGCCGACCACCTCGTCGAACCCGGCGGTGCGCTGGGCGGCGGGTAGTTCGGGCTGTACACGCCGGTCGGCGTCGGCGAAGTACCACAGGTGCAGTTGCTCGAACGTGGCGAGCGGATGCTTGGCGGGTCGTTCGTCGGACGCTCGACGCAGCCAGGCGTCGATGTGGTGGGCCGCCTTCTTGCCGTGCCCGACCCCCACAGTCACGGTGCGCTCTCCTGGCACCATGTCCCCGCCGGCGAACACCCCGGCACACCCGGTCATCAGCGACTCGTTCACCCGCACGCTGCCGTCACGGTCGAATTCGACGCCTGGCAGCGTGCGCATGAACGCCGACTCGGTCTGCTGGCCGATCGCCATGATCACCGTGTCCGCGGCCAGGGTCTCGAAACGCCCGGTCGGCCGGGGCTGACCGGACTCGTCGAGTTCCATGACCTCGACCCGCAGTTCGGGGCCGGCGAACGCGGTAATCGTCCGTAGCCAATTGATCCGCACGCCTTCGCGTTCGGCGTCCTCGGCCTCCCCGCGGTGGGCGGGCATCTGCTCGCGGGTGCGGCGGTAGATGATGACGGTGTCCCGCGCACCGAGACGGCGGGCGACGCGGGCGGCGTCCATGGCGGTGTCGCCGCCGCCGTAGACCGCCACATGCTCCCCGACCTCGGGCCGCTCGCCCGAGGCGACCCGGCGCAGGAACGACACCGCGTCGACCATCGTGCCCGCGTCGCAGGCCGGGATGTCGACGCGCTTGGCCAGATGCGCGCCCACGGCGACGAACACCGCGGCGAAACCGCCCTCGTCGCGTTCGGCGGCGAGGTCCTCGACCCGGTGGCCGAGCGTGACGCGCACCCCCAGGGCGGCGAGGCGGCCGATCTCGGCGTCGAGCACGTCCCGGGGCAGCCGGTAGTTGGGGATGCCGTAGCGCATCATCCCGCCGGGTTCGGCCTCGGCGTCGCGGATCTCGACGTCGTGGCCGCGGCGCGCGAGATGATAGGCGGCCGACAGCCCGCTCGGGCCTGCGCCGATCACCAGGACACGATGGCCGCTGCGGCTCGGCGGCGGGGGGAATGTCCAGCCGTGCTCGCGGGCCTGGTCGCCGAGGAAGCGTTCGACCGCGTGGATGGATACCGCGTCATCGAGACGACCGCGGTTGCAGACGGATTCGCACGGGTGATAGCACACCCGGCCGTGGATGGCGGCGAACGGATTGTCGTCCACCAGTTGCCGCCAGGCCTGCTCGTACCGGCCTGCCTTCGCGTGGGCCAGCCAGGCCTGGATGTTCTCCCCGGCCGGGCAGCCGGCGTTGCACGGCGGAAGCAGATCCACATACACCGGGCGGCGCACCCGCTCCGGCCCGGCCCTCGGCCGACCGTGCACCAGATCCGGCAGCGGCGTGAGCTCCCGTGAGCGCCGGGCCGGATGCTCGCCGGTCCCGCCGGTGCTGCGCGCGTCGGCAGTCATGCCCCCACCTTAGGACCTACGAGGCGGCAGGACAGCACTACGCGCGCCCTGCCACCCCATAAGTCCCGGCCCGCGCCGTCGGGCGTTCCCGGTGACTTCGGTTGTCGCCGTCGGGTGCGGGTGTCGGGTGATCAGTTGTTGTCGAGGATCTGGTGCAGCGCGGCGGCGAAGGCGTCGGGTTCGCCGTACTGGCCGTGTTCCCCGCCGAGGAAACCGGTGTGATCGCCGGGCACCAGGGTGTGCTCGAAGCCGTTGGCGGCGAAAGCGTCGGCGGCTCGGGCGGCGAACTGCTGACCGGAGGTCGCTCCGGTAGCGATCACGATGCGTGTCGTCGAGGCGTGCAGGGCGGCGATGTCGTGTTCGTAGGCGCTGCAGGTGCGCATGTTCAGTCCCAGTAGCGGATTGGTGCGTGAGCCGTTGTCGTCGGCGGGAAGTCCGAACATCGCCGGATCCGGTGCCGGGCCGTCGAGGTAGTCGGCAGGCAGTGGACCCTGCTGGGAGACCAGCGCGATGAACTTCGCCATTGCCGGCCCCTCCCCGTCGGCCTGGTAGGTGTCGGCCATGTCGGTGACCACCGCCAGCACCGTCTCGCGGTCGGGCAGGAATTGCGCGGTCGGCGGCTCGTGCGCGACCAGGGTTCGTACGGCGGGTCGGTGACGGGCGATCCAGGCCAGGGCGTTGACCGCGCCACCGCTGGTGGCGAATACGTCCACCCGGTCCAATTTCGCGTCATCGAGCACCCGCTGCAGGTCGGCGGCGTGCTGGGCCGGATCGGTTTCGCCGACCGGGTCGGCCAGCGGGCTGCGGCCGGTGCCACGCGGGTCGTAGGTCAGCACCGTGCGGTCGGTGAAATGCCCGGCCAGCGTGGCGAAAGCGGCGGCTTCCATCGGTGATCCGAGGATGAACAGCGGGGGGTGCTCACTCGGACTCGTAGCGGGGTGGATGTCGTAGGTGAGGGTGGCCCCGGGGGCGTCGAGTGCGCGGGTTTCGACAGTGGCGGGCATCAGCGGAATCTCCTTCAGGTCGCGGGATCGTACTGAGTAGACGGTGCGGCTCGCCCGAACTCATCGCAGCGCCGACGTCGCACGACCTCGAAATCCTTGATGCCGCCCTCCCCGGCGCGGGCCTCCTCAGGTCACCAGTTCCATCAGGCCGCGGGGATCCCACGGCATCGGACCGGTCGGGAAACCGAACCGGACCACTCGGTGTGGTGGGGCCGCCTCGACGTGCGCCACCGCGGGGGGAAGGAAACCGCCGAGCATCTTCTCCAGCACGGAGTTCAGCCCGGACAGGCGGGGCCGCAGCCGGATCTGCCAGCAGTCGATCCGCCCCGCCGGGACGTCGACCACGGTGCGTTGCTCGACCTTCGCGCTCAGCGGAATGTGCACCGAGAAGGCGAGCCACAGGGCGATGTCCTCCTCGACGCCCTCGGTGAAGTCCAGCCCGCGCAGCAGGGTCAGGCCGCCCGCGAGCGGCATGAGGTCGGTAGGAAAGGGGGCGACGCCGCCGCCGAACTGCAGGTGGCTTGTGCCGAGGAAGTCCGCTTCCTCGCGGCTCACCACCGTTGCGCCGGAACGGGTTTCGGCGCGGTAGTTGGCGGCCCGGATGCGGTCGCCCGCGCGCTGGAACCGCTGCTCCACGGTGATCGTGAAGGTGCCGTCGCCCGAGCCGGCCTGGACGATCGAACGGTAGCCGTCGCCGTCGTGGCCGATCACGCTGACCAGGTCGAGCGTGGGCGGCTGGTCCGCGACGCCGACGGTATAGACGGATTTCTCCCCGTCGGGAATGCCCGGGTCGCGAAAGATGGTGTCGATCATCATTCCTCCCGCGCGGCCGCGTCGAAGACCGCCGCGAGCCGCGCGACATAGCGTTCCACGGAACTGTGCGCCACCGGGGTGTCCGGGTAGATGACGCTCAGCGTGGTCTCCGTCGCCAGCCGGTTGATCCAGATCAGAACCTGTTCGGACGCGGCGCGATTGGCGTACAGCCCGCACGACGCCATGTCGAAGAACTCGTTGCCGAGCAGTTCCCTGGCATCCACGTACGAGATCATCGGGCAGGACCAGCCCGGTTTCAGGTCCAGGTCGGAATCGGCGGGCAGCAGTTCGACCACTCGCTGGAACGAGGTGGGCGCCAGCCGGAGCCCGTTCTCGTAGGCGTGTTGCGCGAGTTTCACGACCCGGTCGAAGGAGGTGGCGCCGAGCGGGAACGCCACCGGCAGCAGCGTCACATACCAGCCCACCGACGCGCGTTCGGCGGCGGTGCCGCGGGTACTCACCGGTGTCATGCCGAAGTAGTAGTCGCTGTCGACGAGTTCGCGTTCGGTCAGCGCCGCCGCGGCGAAGATGCCGCCGACGAACTCCGCACCGTTCGCGCGGCAGCGCCGCTCGAACCGGGAGGCGGTGTTCTCGTCGAACAGCGTCACCGTGCGGTGCGCGCTGCGGTTGTAGATATCGGTGCGCTTGCCCAGATCCAGCGGGAACGACGGCAGCCTGCCCTCGTTCCCGCGGATCAGTTCCAGCCACTTGCGCACCCCGGGCGAGGTGAGGGACATCTGCCCGGTGTATGCCCGCTCGACCGTGCAGTAGTCGAGATAGCTGGCCGCGGGGGACAGCATGTCCGGGGCGTCGGGCCACACCTCGCGGGTGTAGAGCAGCGCGAGGTCGAATCCGGACAGGTACTGCCCGAACCCGTCGGTGTGCAGGTGATCGACCGCGAGGTAGACCGTGGTCGAATCCTCGCGCTCGATCGTCCCGAAGGTGAAACAGTCCCAGTCGAACGGGCCGGGCGTGGTCTTCTGCACGTGGTCCCGGACGGTGCGCGGGTCGTCCACCCGCCCGCAGTCGACCGGCACGAATTCGACATCCGCCTCGGGCACCAGGTGCCGCTCGATCGCGCCGCCGGCACCGATGCGGAACCACGTCCGAAAGGTGTCGTGCCGCAACAGGAACGCGTTGACCGCGCGGGTCATCGCCTCCCGGTTCAGGTCACCGGTCGGGATCTCGGCGGTCACCAGGCACAGGCCGGAGTATCGGAACTCCGCCGCGGCGTGCTGGTCGGCCAGCCGCAGGTACTGCTCCTGCTGGTGCGAGGGCGGGGCCGGGTGGGCAGGCGCAAGCCGGGCGCGCGCCACCGATTCCGGTGACGCCACCCAGCTGGTCAGCCGGCCCGGCGCCGGTTCCCATTCGTCGATCAGGCCGAAATCGACCATGGCGCAACCTCGTTTCGAGAACTGCCGGTCACGATGGGGCTCCCACCGGAACCGGTTCGGCCGCGCCGTTCGGAGCGGCCTCGGCGACCAGCGCGGCCGGGTCCGGCAGCGACTGCCCGTTGGCGGATTCCGCGGCCAGGATCAGCTCGGCCACCTTCGGACCGGCCTGTTCCAGGCTGAACGACCGGCCCATCTGCAGCGACATCAGGTCGATGCCGAGGGTCTTGGTGACCCGCGCGCCGAGTTCCACCGCCATCAGCGAGTCCAGGCCGAGTTCGGGTACGGGGACGGTCATGTCGATGGACTCGACCGGCACACCCATGACCACGGCGAGCTCCTCGGCCATCTTGCGGGCCACGAAGGCGCCCCGTTTGCCCTCTTCGATCGCGGCCACCTCGGCCCGCAGCTGGGCCAGTTCCGAGGTGTCCTTGGCGGAGACCTGCGCGAGCGCGATGGTGCGGCCGGTGCGGGTCAGCTGCGGGAAGGTGCCGGTCAGCTTGGCCCAGTCGGTCGGGATGATAGCGGCACGCGAAACGCCTAGGCGCAGCGTCTGTTCCAGATACGCGGTGGCGTCGGCCATGTCGATCGGGTCGAAGCCGACCAGATCGAGGTACTTCACCGCCGTCTCGTCGGCGGCCATGCCGCCGGTCGCGCCGGACAGGTGGCCCCAGCCGATGCACAGCGCCCGCTCGCCCGCCCTCGCCCATTCCTGGGCCAGGGTCTCCACCGCGACGTTGGCGGCGCAATAGTTGTACTGGCCGTAGATGCCGTACATGGAACCGCCGGAGGAGCAGAGCACGAACATGTCCGGCCGGATCCCGGCCTCGGACACCGCCTGATGCAGCACCCGCGCGCCGTGCACCTTGGGGCGGTACACGATGTCGAGTTCGTCGAATGTCATGGCGGCCAGGCGATTGTCGGCGACCGAACCTGCCGCGTGGAACACCCCGCGTAGCGGATGTTCGGCGGTGTGCGCCCGACCGACGATCGCGGCGATCGCGTCCGGATCGGTGACGTCGGCCTGTTCCTCGATCACCTCGACGCCTGCCGCGCGCCACGCCTCGAGCTGCCTGCGCGCTTCCTCGGTACTCGCGCCACTGCGCCCGACCAGCACCAGCCGCCGCGCCCCGCGCAGGGCCAGCCAGCGCCCGATGGCCATACCGAAGCCGCCGAAACCGCCGGTGACCAGATAGGTTCCGGCCTCGTCGATCTCGACCTCGGGCAGGTACGGCCGCACCGCGGGCAGCGCCGAATCCATCCGCAGCGCGATCCGGTTCAGGCCGGTCGAGCGGATGGTCTCCTCGAACGCGCTCGCCACGTCGTCGGTCTCGAACAGGCGGTAGGGCAGCGGTGTGTAGGTGCCGGCCAGCACCTTCTCGTAGACCCGCTGTAGCAGCGTGATCAGCCGCTGCGCGTCGACCGCGACCAGGCGGTCCAGGTCCATCGAGTAGTAGGCCACGTTCTTGTCGAAGTTGGCCAGCTCCAGCAGGCCGCCGGTGTAGATGTCGGCTTTGCCGACCTCGACGATGCGACCGAATTCGGCGACGGCGTTGAAGTTCTGCCGCAGGATCTCGCCCGGCGCGCTGCTCAGCACCACCTCGACGCCCTTGCCGCCGGTCAGCGCCAGCACCTCGTCGACGAAGTTCAGCGAGCGCGAGTCGATCGCGTGATCGGCGCCGAGCGCGAGCACATGCGCCCGGCGTTCGTCGGTGCTCGCGGTGCCGATGATGCGCGCCCCCCGGTCCTTGGCGACCTGGATCGCGGCCGTGCCGACACCGCCCGCGGCGCCGTGGATCAGCACGGTCTCTCCCGGTTCCAGCCGGGCCAGATCCCGCAGCGCGTATTCGGCGGTGCCGAAGGCGATGGTGCTGGTGCAGTATCCGGGATCGGCGTCCGGCGGCAGCGGGATGGCCCGCGTCCGGTCGACCACCACATAGCGTCGCATCATGCCCTTGGCGGCGATCGCGACCAGGTCACCCACCGCGAGGTCGGTGATATCGGGGCCGACCCGCACCACCTCGCCGACACCCTCCATACCGGGGACGGTGCCGAAGTAGGTCGGCGCGAGTTCGCGTTCGCCGAGCAGGCCGATGACCTTCAGCGGGTCCTTGTAGTTCAGGCCGATGACCTTCATCCTGACCTCGAGCTGTCCCGAGCCCGGATCGGGGCGCGGGCACTGCCGCCAGGCCAGCGCGGACAGCAACCGGGTGCGGGGCATCTCCAGCGTGAAATTGGCCTCCGGGTCGGTCAGCGGCTCGGCGGTGTCCAGCGCGTCCAGGCGATCCGGCAGCGGTTTGGTCACCAGCGGGGTCCAGCGGGTACCCGAACGCAACGCGACCTCGTCGGTGTTATCGGTCCAGAACGCGCCCGGGACAGCGAGTTCGGTGACCAGCTCGGCCGTCTCGGTCTCGGGCTCCACGTCGATCAACCGCCACCGCAGCGTCGTCTGCTCGTTCAGCAGCACCCGGTGCGCACCGGCCAACGCGGCCTGCTTCGAGTCCGCCGGGGCCGGGTTGTCCGGCACCGCGAACGCGTGCTCGGTCACCAGGGTGACGTGGCACTGGCCGTCGTCGAAGACGCTCCCCGCTCCCTGCTCGGTGTCCTCCGGGTGCGCGAACGCGTCGATGGCGACCGCGACACGCTCGAGCGTCCACAGATCGGCGACATCGTCGGCGACGGAGCCCGCGACCACGACGACGTGCAGCCGGTCCCTGCCGTCGGCCCTCGCGGCCTCCAGCGTCGCGGCCAGGCCGGCTTCCGGCTCCTCTCCTGGCAGCCCGGCCAGGTGCAACCGCGCGCCGGGGATCGCCTCGGCCAGCGCCTCCGCGCGACTGTTGGCGCCGCCGAGTGCGACGACCACCGTGCTCACCGAATCCTGCGGCAACGCAGTGGGATCGAGCGGATCCCGCTGCTCCATGGTCTCGGTGTAGAAGAAGTCGGCCATCCGGCGCATGGGGTCCTGGCCCGGCGTGAGCGCGCCGATCTGCAGGCCGCTCAAACGCATCACGAGGTTGTGGTCGTCGTCGAGCAGATCCACGTCGGCCCGCAGCCTGGCCCCTGGATCGCGCCGGGCGACCACGGTGATCCGCTCGGGCAGCGGCGCGACCAGCCGCGCGGCCGCCACGCCAACCGGCACCAGAGTGCCCTCGTCGACCCGGGATTCGGCGAACAACAGGGCAGCGGTCTGCATCGCGGCGTCGACCACAGCGGGATGCGCGAGGTGGCCGGAGTCCACGGCGATGCTGCCGTCCACCGTCGCCACCACCGCGTCCTTGCCGACCCGCGCGGTGATCACGCGCTGGAAGGATGGGCCGTACTGCAACCCCGCCGCGGCCAGGCCGGTATAGAACATCTTCGGGTCGACGTCGACGCCGACCTCGATATCGGGGACCTCCACCTTGGTCTGCTTGTGGCTGCCGGTCAGCGTGCGACCGGAGGCGTGCAGGGTCCAGGCGGTGCCGGTGGCCGAGCGGGAGCGGATCAGGAAGCGGCCGCTGGCCTCCTCCACGGTCAGCGCGACCAGCGGGACATCCGGCGCGCCCATGATCAACGGCGCCACGAAGCGGACCTGCTCCAGCGCGACGCGTTCGACGCCGAGCCGTTTGGCGGTGGCGCTCAGCGCCGCGTCCAGATACGCGGCGCCCGGCATGATCTTGATCCCGTTGACCACGTGATCGGCCAGCCACGGCAGCAGTTCGGTGCCGACCTGGAGTAGCCAATCCGGCCTGCCCTCGACGTCCGGATCACCGAGCATGGCGTAGCCGCCGGGGGTGCCGAGGCGGGCCTGCTCGAACAGCGGCAGCGGCGAGTGCAGCCGGGTCCGCTGCCACGGGTACCGAGGCAGCGGCACGTGCGCGGTGGCGGCCCGATCGGCGGGGAACAGCCTGTCGAGGTCGAGCACACCCGCGCCGTACAGGCCGATGAGGCAGCGCCGGATGCTGTCCGAGTCGGGCTGCTTGCGATCCAGCGTCGGCACCGTTGTGCCGTTCACGTCCGCGCCGAGCAGCGTCTCCCTGATGTTGCCGGACAGCACCGGGTGCGGCCCGACCTCGAGGAAGACCCGGCGCTGCGCGATCAGCTTGGTGATCGCGTCGGCGAAGCGCACCGGCTCGCGCACGTTGGCGCACCAGTACTCGGCGTCCCAGTCCGGGCCGAGCACCTGCTCGCCGGTGACCGAGGAGAACAGCGGAACGGTCGGCGTCATCGGCTCGAGCTTCGCCAGCACGTCGCGCAACTCGTCCAGGATGGGGTCCATGAGCCGGCTGTGATACGGCACCTCGACCCGCAGGCGGCGCGCGAAAATGCCGTCCTCGGTGAGCTTCTCGGCGATCTCGTCGAGCCGGTCGACATCACCGGAGAGGGTCAGTGAACTCGCGCTGTTGATCGCGGCGATATCCACCCTCGGATCGTCGGCGACGAGTTCGCGGGCCTGGTCGGGCGACATGCCCACGGCGAGCATGCCACCGGAACCGGCGGTACTCGCCTGCAGCCGGGCCCGGTGGTACGCCACCAGCACCGCGTCGCGCAGCGACAGCATGCCGCTGATATAGGCAGCGGACACCTCGCCGACGCTGTGGCCGACGATGGCCGCGGGCTCGATGCCGTACTGCGCGAGTTCGCGCACCAACGCCACCTGCACCAGGAAGTTGGCGGGCTGCGCGACCTCGGTGCTGGTGACCCGCGACTCCTCCTCCGGCTTCAGCAATTCCTCGATGATCGACCAGCCCGCGACCGCGCGGAACTCGTCATCGATCTGCTTCGCGGTATCGGCGAAAACGCCTTCGGCGGTGAGCAGTCCGCGCGCCATGCCCCACCACTGCGGGCCCATGCCGGAGAACACGAATACCGGCTCGGTGGTCCGCGCCACGATGGTGCGCACGGCGTCGCGGCCCTCGCCCCCCGCGAAGGCGCGCAGGTCCCGGACCAGGTCGTCGGTGTCGCCGAGCAGCATGCCGGTGCGGTACTGGTGGTGCGCCATCCGGGTCCAGGCGGCCTCGGCCAACCGCTCCGGTTCCGCGCCGGCGGCGATCAGGTCGGCGAACCGGCCCGCCAGCGCACGGGCCGCGCCGGTGCTGCGCGCCGAGATCGGCAGCACGCCGTAATGTTTCGGCTCCCGCGCCGGTTCGACGACCGTGGCGGGCTTGTACTCCTGCAGGATTGCGTGCGCGTTGGTGCCGCCGTAGCCGAAACCGTTCACCGCGACGGTCATCGGCGGGGCGTCCTCGGGCAGCGGCTCGGCCTCCAGTTGGACGTGCAGGCCCAATTCGTCGAACGGGATGTCCGGGTTGGGTTTGTCGATCCAGCCCTGCGGCGGGATGGTGCGGTGCCGAATGGCCAGCGCCGCCTTGATCACGCTCGCGATACCGGCCGCGGCCTCGGTGTGTCCGAGGGTGGACTTCACCGAACCGACGCCGAGCGTTTCGGTGCGTCCGGCCGGAGCGCCGAAAACCCGCCCTAGCGCGCGCAATTCGACCGGGTCACCGACCAGGGTGCCGGTGCCGTGCGCTTCTACGTAGGTGATCGACTCCGGCGGCAACCCGGCGCGGGTGCACACCGAACGCGCCAGCGACTCCTGGGAATCGGCGTTGGGCACGGTGATCGCGGTGGTGCGGCCGTCCTGATTGGAGCCGGTCGCCTTGACCACGGCGTAGATCCGGTCGCCGTCGCGCACCGCGTCGTCGAGCTTCTTCAGCACCACCATGCCAGCGCCCTCACCGCGGCCGTAGCCGTCGGCGGAGGCGTCGAAGGATTTGCAGCGCCCGTCGGCGGCGAGGAAGCCGCCCTTGCACATCAGCACGAAGGTCTCCGGCTGCAGCATCACGTTGACCCCGCCCGCCATCGCCACCTCGCAGTCGCCGTTCTCCAGCGCCTGACAGGCCAGGTGGAACGCGACCAGCGACGACGAGCACGCGGTGTCGACCGTGAGCGCGGGCCCGACCAGGTTGAGCGCGTAGGCGATCCGATTGGACAGCATGGTGTACGACGCGCTGGCCGGGGTGTGCATATCGGTGTGGAAAAGCGCCGGGCCGACCACGCCGATCACCGACTGGTCCACCACGAAACCGCCCACGTAGACGCCGACCGACCCGCCTGCCGCGTGCCGCGCGATCCCGGCGTCGTCGAGCGCCTCCCAGGTGACCTCGAGCATCAAACGCTGCTGCGGGTCGAGCACGGTGGCCTCACGCGGCGAGATGCCGAAGAAGTCAGGGTCGAACGCCCACGGATCGGTCGTCATGAAGGCGCCGCGCTTGGTATAGCTGCGGCCCGGCGTGCGAGGTTCCGGGTCGTAATAGCGGCGGTAGTCCCAGCGATCGGCGGGCATGTCCACCACGCCGTCACGTTTGTCCAGGACGAATTCCCAAAATGTGTCGGGCGAGTCGATTCCCCCTGCGAATCGGCACCCTATGCCGACAATTGCGATATCCGACATGCACATCCTCCCGAGCCGGATTGGTTTGAGCGCCATCGATTTCCGGCGACTCGTGAATTAGGCCTGCGCAGCTGGCGATGGCCTCAGCGTAACGGTCATCACAGGGGGCGCCACATGCTTCAGGGACACTTCACAATTCGATCACGTTTCGATTGTGGAATCTCGAACCCGTCGAATCAGAGGCTGTGGAATCGATTGCGGTTGCTTATGTTTCAAGTGTCCGGCGACCGGTGCCAGATCAGGATTCTCGGTAGGGAGGCGGCATTGTTCGGCGAGTTCACCCGCTGGATCGATCTCATCGTCCGGCGGCGGTTCACCGTCATCGCGGTCGTGGTCGGCGGCCTCCTTGCGCTCGGTGTCTACGGCCTCGGGCTCAACGATCACCTCAGCGTCAGCGGGTGGGACGACCCCGGTTCGGAATCGGCGCGGGCGGCCCGGCTGCGGGACGAGGGGTTCGGCCACGACCACATCGCCGACGTGATCCTGCTGTTCCACGCGCCCGCGGGCAAGACCATCGATGACCCGGACTTCGCCGCCACCGTCGTCGACCACCTGAACAGCCTGCCGGAACGGTTCCCGGACCAGATCGCCAAGGTCAACGGCACCTATTGGGCGACCGACACCGGACTGGCCGTACCGGACGTCTTCGGCAGCGAGCAGCGCGATCACGCCTTCGCCTCGGTCGCCATTCGCGGCGCCGACGACACCACGGTGCTGAACAACTACCGCGAGGTCGCCGATGAGTTCCCGATACCGGGCGTCGACATGGAGGTCGCCGGCGGGCAACCGGTCGCGCTCGCGCTCAACGACACCATGGCGCACGATCAGCGACGCATGGAGCTGGTCGCGATCCCCGTGGTGGCGGTGCTGCTGTTCTTCTTGTTCGGTGGGGTGGTGGCCGCGGCGCTTCCGCTGATCGTCGGCGGGCTGACCGTGCTCGGGGCGTGGGGGATCGTCCGCTTCCTGACCACCTTCATGGAAGTGAATTCCTTTGTTTCCCCTGTGATTTCGATGATCGGCCTCGGCCTGGCCATCGACTACGGACTGTTCATCGTGAGCCGGTTCCGGGAGGAGTCGGCCGCAGGCCACGAGGTGCCGGACGCGGTGCGGCGCTCGGTGGCGACCGCCGGTCGCACCGTGGTGTTCTCCGCGACCATCGTGGTGGTCGCGTCGGGCGCGATTCTGCTGTTCCCGCACGGCTTCCTGCGCTCGTTCGCGTTGGGCGCGATGGTGACGGTGGCGCTGGCGGCGACGCTCTCGGTCACCGTACTGCCCGCCGTCCTGGCCGTACTCGGTCGGCGGGTGGACTGGTTGGGCTTCAACCGGTTCCACTCCCGCCGGGCGGACACGGACCAGCGCGACAATCCGTGGGGCCGGATCGCCGGGTGGGTCATCCGCAGGCCGATCGTGGTGGCGGTGCCGGTGGTGGCGATCCTGGTGGTGCTCATCGCCCCGGTGCGCGAGGTCGCCTTCGGCACAATCTCCGAACGCTTCCTGCCGCCGGAACATCCGGTGCGCACGGCGCAGCAGCACTTCGACGAGATCTTCCCACTGCGCCAGATCAATCCGGTCGACCTGATGGTGATCACGCGCGATACCGCCGACATCGACGCGGTGGTGGACACGGCGAGCCGCGCCCCCGGCCTGAAGGCGCCGTTCCCGGACGCCGTGCAGGCACAGTCGCAACTGGGCGTCTTCACCACCTCGACCGTGGTGCGGGACGCGCACGACGCCGACGAGACCATCGACTACCTGCGTGCCATGCCGGTGCCGAAGGGCACGATCGTGCTGGTCGGCGGCCAGCCCGCGGTGGAACGCGACAGCGTCGACGCGCTGCTGGACCGGATGCCGTGGATGATCGCGCTGGTCTTCCTGATCACCACGGTGCTCATGGTGCTGGCCTTCGGCTCCGTGGTGCTGCCGTTGCAGGCCGGGATCCTGAACCTGCTCGGGCTCGGTTCCACACTCGGCGTCCTCACCTGGATCTTCGTCGAAGGGCACGGTGCCGGGCTGCTGAACTTCACACCGCAGCCGATCATGGCACTCGTTCTGGTGCTGATCATCTCGGTGATCTACGGCCTCTCCACCGACTACCAGGTGTTCCTGCTGGCCCGCATCGTGGAGGCGAGGGCGAACGGTGCGACGACCACCGAGGCGGTGCGCACCGGTATCGCGCGCACCGGGTGGATCATCACCGCCGCGGCCCTCATCCTGCTCGTGGTGTGCGGCGCCTTCGCGTTGTCGGAGCTGGTCATGATGCAGTACATCGCGATCGGCATGGTCACGGCGCTGTTCATCGACGCCACCATCCTGCGCATGCTGCTGGTGCCGGCGACCATGAAGCTGTTCGGCGATGCCTCCTGGTGGGCTCCGGGTCCGCTGCGCCGCCTGTCCAAGTTCGGTGAGCCGGACGGCGCCGTCACCGAGGTCGCCGGGGCGCGGACCGAATCCGCCGAGGCACGTGGCGAATTCGAGGAATCGCTGGCCGGGGTGGGTGAATCTCGGTAGCGTACGGGACCCGCCCGCGGCGAGTGGTGAGCGGTGGCGAGCCGAACACCGAGTCCGGCTGACGTGCACGGCCGTTGGGAACAGGACGCGCCTTCCGGCGCGGTCAGGCCGCGGTGGCCCGGCTCCATGGCGTCGCCCCGAGCGTGGCGCGGCGATCGGGCAGCGCCAGGGTGAGCACGCCGAGCCCGATGGCCGCGACGGCGATCGCGGAGAGCATGGTCATGCTGCCGGTCAGCGTGTGCGCGCGGAAGAAGAGCGCGCTGAGCACCGCGAGCCCGACCGAGTTGCCGATCTGTTCGACGGTGGGCAGCAGGCCGGACGCCTCATCCATATCGCGGTCGCTCAATCCCGCGAGCATGATCGGCTGCAACGGGACGCCGAACACCCCGACCCCGAAGCCCGCCAGGAACACCGGTCCGGTGACCAGCGCCAGGTTCACCGCACCCGAGCCCACGTAGAGGTACCCGACGCCAACCGCGACCCAGAAGCCGAAGAAGGCGACCCCGGTGGCGAGCGCGCGAATACCCCAGCGATTCACCAGAATCGGGGAGAGGACGGCGCCGACACCCGCGCCGACGGCGAACGGGGTCATGGCGATCCCGGTGCGCAGCGCGGAGAACCGCAGCACGTCCTGCAACAGGATCGAGACGGTGAACACGAACGCGGTGAACAGTCCGAAGAAGATCGTCACCAGTACCGAACCGACGGCGAACCCCTTGTCGCCGAACAGATCCAGCCGGACCAGCGCGACGCCGCCGCCCCGCCGGGTCGCCCGTTCGTAGGCCACGAACAGCCCGCCCAGCGCCAGCGCGGCCACGACGTAGATCCCGTGGAGCGGCCGCCACCCCGCCTGCTGGCTGTCCGCCAGCGCGAAGAGCAGCAGGAACAGCGCCGCCGTGGCGACCACGGCGCCGCGCAGGTCCAGCGGCGGGCGTTGCGGCGCCGGCCCGAGTTTCAGGTATTTCGCGGCCAGCCCGATGGCGAGCACACCCAACGGCAGGTTCATCAGGAAGATGACGTGCCAGCCGAGCCCGAACGGGTCGAGGGTGATCATCGCGCCGCCGAGGATCGGACCGAGCATGCCCGCGAAACCGGCGGTCGCGCCGTAGACGGCGAAGGCGTACGGCTGGTGATCGCGCCGGAAGGAGGAGGTGATGACCGCGATGGTCTGGGCCGCCATGCCCGCCCCGGCCACGCCCTGGACGATCCGGGCGAGCACCAGTTCCATAGCGCTGGTGGACATTCCGCACCACAGCGAGGCGGCGGTGAAGGCCGCCGCCGACCACAGGAACATCCGGCGGCGCCCGGTGATCGCGCCGAGGCGGGCCGCGGTGAGCAGCACGCAGGCGAAGGCGAGCGAGTAGCCGGCCACCACCCACAGCTGCTGGGACCGGGACGCCCCCAGCTCGGCGGTGATCACCGGGAGCGCGGTGTTGACGATCGTCACGTCGATCATCTGCATGAACACCGAGATCAGGCAGGCCCCGAAGGAACCGAGGGCCACCGCGGCCTCTCTGCGGGTCAATTCAGAGCCTCCTCGAACATCGGCCAGGATTTGTGCAGATCGTCTTGCCAGTAGCCCCAGGAGTGGGTGCCGGTCGGCCGCAGATCGAAGGTCGCGGCGATCCCCGCCGTGCGGAGCCGCTCCTGCAACTGGCGCGTGCATACGTTCGCGACCACCTCCAGTGGGGCCCCGAACAGGAACTGGTAGAGCAGGTGTGTGACCTCGCCGCGCGCGCCAGCGAGATTGTCGTTCGGCCCCGGCAGGCCGGTTCCGGTGGAGACGTAGACGGCGGTGCCGCGCAGCTTGTCCGCTTGCAGATACGGGTCCTTCGCCCGCCAGGCCGGATCTCCCGGCGGCCCCCACATATTGGCGAGGGTGCCGCGCTGGGTGGTGACCACAGCCCCGACGATGGCCTGGCCCGCGGGGTCGCTGGTGCGCACGCAACCGCTGTAGGAGCCGATCGCCCGGTAGAAACCCGGTGCTGCCAGCGCCAGCTGGAACACCGAGGTCCCCGCCATCGACACCCCGGCGATGGCGTTCGCTCCGGTGCCGTCGAACGCGCCGTCCACGATCGGGGGCAGTTCCTCGGTCAGGAAGGTGGCCCAGCGCTGCCTGCCCAGCACCGGGTCGTCGGCGCGCCAGTCGGTGAAGTAGCTGCCCGCCCCGTCCAGTAACACCACGACGTTCACCTGCTTGGCGGCGAAGAAATCGGCGAGATCGGTGCGATCGACCCAATTCCCGTCCGAGCCGCCGCTGGAACCATTGAGTAGATACAGCGTCGGCGCGGGCGAATCCGGGTCGGCCGCGCGCAGCAGCGTCATGCGCACGGTCCGGTCCATCGCAGCCGAGTACACCTCGAGCTGGGTCTGCCTGCCGGTCCCCGGCCGGATCTGCACAATTCGCGAGGCGTCCGCCGGTGCGGGATCGGCGTGCGCGCTCGTCAAGACGCAGGCGAGAAATAGCGAAGCGGCGAGCAGTACCGCGCCCGCCCGCCGCAGCTGTTCCGACATATCGACTCCTGGTCCCGGTGGGACGACTCCGATTCGCAGTCAAGAACATTCGCGTGCTGCCGCGCTCGATAATCGAGCAATCTTGTGGTCGTTACCAATTGGTCCTGGCGTGTGTAGATCGGGTTCCCAAACCGGGGAGGGCCGCGAGGCGGTAAGGCGACCATCCGAGCTCGATTCGCGTCGGTGGATTCGAGTACGGGTCTACTCGTGTGGAGCGTGGCGGTTCGAGCCGACGATAGAGGTGTTCGGAGGGAACGCACGCAGATCTCGGTTCGGAAGGAAATGCGATGTTCGAGGCAGTACAGATCTTCTGGTCACCGGCCGGTGTCAGCATGCCCTCGCTCGACACCAAAACCTTGATCGACATCCATGACGGGGACACCCCGAGCATCCGGATGCCCGTGCGAATGCTGTCGATCGACACTCCCGAAATCACCGCCGGATCACAACAGGGCGCCGACAGAGTGGACGAGAAGTTCGCCCAACTCGCGCAGTGGATTCAGCAGCGTCCGGCCGACGTGCCGGTATCGCGCCGATTCGCGGAATTCCTGCTTCCGAAGCTCACCACCGGCAAGGCCGGGACGCTGCAGTTCGCTCAGGGTACTCAGGCCGCGGATTTCGCCAAATCGAATGCCGCGCAACGATTGACACGCCCGGACGGGAGCAAGCGGTCGCTCTTCGTCCGCACCGCGGACTCGCCGTTCGACACCAATGGCCGCCTCCTTGCCTACGTCGCCCCGAACTATTCGAAGTCCGAACGCGAAACTCTGACCCGCGAGCAGCGCTCGACCTTCAATCTCGACATGGTGCGCGCGGGTTGGGCCGTGCCTTTCATCATCTACCCCTCGATACCCGGTGAGCTGGATCTGCCGCTGTTCCTCAGCGCGGCCGATGAGGCGGTCACCGCCGGTGGCGGGATCTGGGATGTGCCCGAGACGATGCCGGCATACGAATACCGTTCGGTCGAGCGACTGTTCGGCATCGCCAGGTCGATCATCGTCGACGGCAAGCCGGTGTCCGATCCATTCGGCTGGCGCGAGCGGTATTGCGTCGACATACGAACGAGAGTGCTGGTCGGGCCCGAGGACTACTTCGACATCGACCCGATCTATCGGCTTTTCCTGTGGCCGGCCGATGTGCGTGATGCCGTCAGCAGACTCAACCTGACGCCGTCACCCAGGCTGGTCGGCATCCGATAGCCGGGGGAGCCGATCAGCGGCGAACCGATCGCGCCGTCAACGCGGTGAGCGCCTGCTTGGTCTTGGTCTCGCCGGTCGCGACGCGCAGACCATGGTGACGTACCGCGGTCTCGAATCGGCGTTGTCGGTCGAGGGCGCGGTCTCGCACCTCGGCGTGTGACTCACCGCGCTCGGGGGTGACTCGCAGTGACAGTTCGAGCAGATCGAGGTCGGCGATTCTCCAGCGCTCGGCATCGACCTCGAGATCACCCACGCGTACCTTCGTCCACTTCGTCGACGCGATCGGGCCCATGACCAGGAGGCGGTCGACCGCTACGCCCGGTGGTGTGCAGCTCACCAGGAACTGGCGCTGGGCGGGGTCGAGGACGGTGGTGACGTCGGTGCCGAGCATCGTGGCGGCGCGCAGGGATCCGGCCGGTCGCTCGCTGATCGCCGAGGCGGACAGCACGCGTCGTTCGGCGTTCCAGTCTTCTTCGATGCGGTACCGCAGCGCGTCGTCGGCGCGGGGGGCGGTCCATCTGCCGACCAGTTGCGCCGGCAGGCAGGGGCGCAGTTTTACGGTCAGGTCGTCGTTCTCTCCGCTGCGTAACCGGATGACGATCCGGCTCGACAGCAATGTCGGCGTTGTGCCGGGATCGACGGGGTGGGTCTCGGCGAACCAGATGCGACGGTCGATCGCCGGACGGCCCGTACATCCGAGCCGGGTCAGTGCCGCCGCGACGTCACCGTCGAGGTCTACCTTGATTTCGATCGGACTGATCATCCGAGCGCCCTTTCCTGCTGTTTGCCGCGAACGGGTCCCGCTGTCCGGCGGCACCGTCGAAGACAGCGTGGTCCAACCGTGGCCGCCCGGGCGCGCGTACCGTCCTACCCGATTGCGCGCGGCGGCATCGGCAGCCGCGCGGCGGTGACGGCGTGACCGCGATAACGGCAGCGCCAGCCCGTTTGCCCGGAGCCGGACGGGTCGCCCGTGGTGGTGCCAGCGGGCCGACACCTCCGCCGCAGCGATCGAGGCTTGGGGTAGCCCACTACTCGTGACGGGTGTCTCGCCACCCCGGAGACTGGCATTCGATTCGATCTCGGGCGCGTCGCAGGTCGCGCCAGCCACATGGAGGTTCTTTCATGGTCAGCGCGAAGTCGACATGTCCAGCGCGGGGGACCACTCCGCGGCCGCCCCCGCCCCCGTCGTCGCGTCGCCTGCGACCTGTCACCCGGCTGTTGGTGGTGGCCGCCGAGGCGCTCGACCGCACCGTCGGCTGGTTCCGGTTGCCCACCCCGGTGGGATTGGCCGTCCTCGTCGGCTTGCGCAGCCGACTGCGTGCCGAGAATCTGTTCGACACCGGTCCCCATCCGGACGGATCGCTGCCGACCGACGGGTCTGCCGCAGGCGAACACCGGCGCGCGCGAACCATCGACGGGACCTACAACAGCCTCGCTGATCCACGAGCGGGTTCGGTCGGCTGCCGGTTCGGGCGAAACGTCGCGCTGGAGTACACCTTTCCCGAGGACTCCGATCGGATACTGGTGCCCAACCCGCGGGTGGTGAGTCGGGAGCTGTTGACGCGTAAGCGTTTCGAACCGGCCACCACGTTGAATCTGTTGGCGGCGGCCTGGATTCAGTTCGAGGTCCACGATTGGCTCAGCCACGTCGAGTCCGACGTCGAGCCATTGACCGTGCCGCTGGCCGATCAGGATCCGTGGCCGGCGCACCCCATGACGATCCCGCGCACCCCCTCGGTCCCCAGTCCCGAACCCGGCGGCCCCCCTACCTACACGACCGAGGAATCCCATTGGTGGGACGCTTCCCAGATCTATGGCAGCACGGCGAAATTCGCCGACGTGCTGCGGACGGGGGAGAAGGGGCGAGTCGAGGTCGACGAATTGGGACTTCCGCCGCTGGATGTGGAAGGGCTACTGGAGTCGTCGAGCACCGCGGCCAACGCCTGGGTCGGCCTCGCTCTACTGCATTCGCTGTTCATGCGCGAACACAACGCGATCTGCGAGCGCCTCACCCGCCGCTACCCCGACATGAGCGATCAGCGACTCTACGACACCGCTCGTCTGGTCAACTCGGCATTGATCGCCAAGATCCACACCATCGACTGGACACCGGCGATCATCGCTCACCCCACCACCGTCGTCGCCATGCGCGCCAACTGGTTCGGTCTCATCGGTGAGCGGATCGCCCGCCGATTCGGTCGCCTCAGTGGCAACGAAGTGCTGTGCGGCATACCGGGTTCCGCCGTCGATGACCACGGCATCCCGTATTCGCTGACCGAGGAATTCGTCGCCGTGTACCGGATGCATCCCCTCATCCCGGATGACCTCGCGATCCGCAGTCTGGCCGACGACAGCGTCGTCGCCGAGCATCCGTTGCCCGATCTGGGGGTCGCCCACATCCGTGAGCGTCTGGCCGAGACCCCGATGGACGCCTTGTTCTACTCGTTCGGCCGCGCCAACCCCGGTGCGCTGACCCTGCACAATTACCCGGTCCACCTGCAGAACCTCGCGCGCCCCGGCCACCCGCTGATAGACCTGGCGACCGTGGACATACTGCGGGTCCGTGAACGGGGAGTGCCGCGCTACAACGAGTTCCGCCGCCACCTGCGGCTCCGGCCCGCCGTGTCGTTCGAGGAGTTGACCGACAATCCGGTGTGGGCGCGCGAACTCGAGCGGGTCTACGGCGATGTGGAAGACGTCGACCTCATGATAGGGCTCTACGCCGAACCCAAGCCACCCGGATTCGGCTTCAGCGACACCGCATTCCGGTTGTTCGTGCTCATGGCGTCACGTCGGCTGTCGGCCGACCGATTCTTCACCACCGACTTCCGTCCCGAGATCTACACCGAGGCAGGTATGTCCTGGGTACGTGACAACACCATGCGCAGCGTCCTGCTGCGCCATTTTCCCACCTTGGCGCCCGCTCTCGATGGCGTCACCAACCCCTTCGCTCCGTGGCGAACCGTCGGATCCGCCGCGGGAGCGGGAAAGGAGACGACCGCGATGACCGACCTGGCAGCCTCGCGCCCGACCGCGCAGTCCTACCTGCGCTACCGCGACGACCTCGAACAACCACGTCCCGACGAAGAACAGGATATCGACAAGATCATCGCGGTGCTGCGCGCCAACAACGAACGCGCCTTCCGCAAATACAAGCACGGGGTGCGCGACGCGCACGCCAAGAGCCACGGCATCCTGCGCGGCGAACTCGTCGTCCACCCCGACCTGCCGCCCGAACTGGCTCAAGGCCTGTTCGCCGCCCCCGCCACCTATCCCGTCGTCGCCCGGCTGTCGAGTACCTCGGGAGCGATCCGCAGCGACCAGCTGCGCGGCGTGCGCGGGCTGGGAATCAAGGTCCTCGGTGTGGACGGGCCACGCGCGTTGCCCGGCGACGAGGCCACCACCCAGGACTTCATCATGGTCACCCACCGTGAATTCCTCTTCGCCGATGCCCACGCCTACTACACCAGGGGAATGCCCACCGCATGGGTGCTGGCCCGCTTGCCCGATCCCGTACTGCACACGGCCAGCACCATCCTCTCCGCGCTCGACGCGCACGTGTTGCGGCGTATCGGACGTCCCCTGCCACCCAACCTGGGCGTGTTCGTGCGACCCAACACCCACATTCTGGGAGAAACCTTCTACTCCTCGGCGCCCCTGCGCTACGGCGACTACATCGCCAAGATCCTCTACACCCCGGTGTCACCGGAAGTCCGCGCCCTCACGGGCCGACCGGTGGCTAACGACGCGGGCGTCAACGCCCACCAGGACATGGTCGTCGACTTCTTCGCTTGCCACAGCGCCGAATACGAGCTGCGGGTGCAGCTGTGCACCGACCCCGACACCATGCCGATCGAGGACGCCACCGTCGCCTGGCCCGAAGCCCGATCACCGCACCGGACCGTCGCGACCATCCGCTTCGACGTCCAGGACCCCTACACCCCGCAACGACGGGCCTTCGGTGACGACGTGCTGTCGTTCAACTCCTGGCGTGGCCTCGCTGTCCACCGGCCGCTGGGCTCGATCAACAGGCTCAAGCAGCGCGTGTACGAGGCGTCGAGCAACTATCGCCACCACGTCGACAACGCGCCCCGCCTCGAACCCACCCCCGACCAACTCCCGCGATGACCACCGCGCCGCCCGTGTATCCGCCCGCGCTATCGGCGGCAGGAGTCCGCGTTGGTGCCGACGTAGTGCGTTCGCCAGCGGAAACCTGTCGCAACGTCGGCGGGCGAGATCTAGAATTGTTGTTCATGGGGGACCGCTGGCAGCTCCTCGATCGCCCGGTCGAATACCAGGCCGTTCGCACGGCGTTGACGAGCGGCGGTGTCGGCGGTGTCGGCGGTGTTGTTCTTGTCGGCGCCGCCGGGGTCGGCAAGACCACCCTCGCCCGACTCGTCACCTCGGCCCTGGACGCTCCCGTGCGGTGGATGGCATGTACCGAGTCGTCACAGGCCATTCCCCTGGGTGTTTTCGCGCCGTGGATCGCCCCGACCGCGTCGCGCGACCCCATCGCCCTACTCGGTTCGGCCAGGGAAAACCTACTCGCCGAACAAGACACCGTGATCGGCGTCGACGACGCGTACCTACTCGACAAACTCTCCGCGACCCTGCTGCACCAGATCGCCGTCGACCGCGCGGCTCCTATCGTTGCCACCGTCCGCACCGGCGAACCCGTCCCCGACGCGGTCACGTCCTTGTGGAAGGACGGCTACCTCGAACGCATCGAACTGCGACCACTGACCAAACAACAGTGCGTGTGTCTCGTCGAGACTGTCCTGAGCGGCACCCTGGAAGGCCTCAGCGCCGACGTCATATGGGAGTCGTCGGGCGGAAACCCCCTGTTCCTGCGCAACATGGTCGAAGGCGCCGTCGAGGCGGGCACCCTGACCGAAGTCAACGGGTTCTGGCAACTGCGGGGCCCGACCGCTGTGCCTTCCGGGCTGGTAGCGCTGCTCGAAGGCAGGCTCGCCCGGGTGGGTGAGCCCGCCCTGGACACCCTGAAGATGCTGGCCCTCTACGAGCCACTCGACATCGACGTCCTCACCGACCTCGTCGGCGAGGACGCCGTCGACGCCGCCGAGATCTCCGGGCTGATCCGTACCAGTCGCGACGGCTGGTGCGTCAGCGCCCGATTCAGCCACCCACTGCTCGGTGACGTCGTGCGCCGCCGGATCGGTACCGCCGCCGCGCGCAAGCGGCGCGGTCGCATCGTCGAGATGCTGCGCGACCAAGATCTCAGCACCGCCGCCCACCGGATCCGGTTGGCCCAGTTGTGTGTCGACAGCGGCCAGCCGATCGACAACGATCTGTTGATCACCGCGGCCAAAGACGCTGTCGCCCTGTCCAACCTGCCCCTCGGCGAACGTCTCGCGCGCGCGGCCTGTGACCGCGGCGGCGGACTGCCCGCAGCCGAACTGCTCTCGCGCGCCCTGCTGTGGCAGGGGCGACCGCTCGAAGCCGACGAGATCCTCGCCGACTTCGATCCCGATCGCCTCGATCAACTGCAACTCGTCCAATGGGGCATCCCACGCGCGAGCCGGCTGTTCTGGTCCCTGGGTGATGTCGAACACGGCCGCGAGATACTGGATCTGCTCGGCGACCGGGTCGAGCATCCAGCGCTGCGCCTGATCATCGATGCCGTGAACGCGGCGATGGCGGTGCACGAGAACAAGATCGCCATCGGTATCGAGGCCGCCGAATGTGTACTCGCCGACCCGAGCTCCCCGAAACAAGCTGTCGACTGGGCCGCGTTCGCCCTCGGCCTGGCGATGCCGGTCGCCGGGCGCGGCGCCGACTTCGCGCCGATCGCGGCCCGCAGCCGGGCACAGCAGAAATCCACCGACGGCATGATCCGCGTCATGGTGCGCTACGGCGATGTGCTGGCACTGACACTCATCGGCGAACTCGACCTGGCCGAGCAGCGGGCCATCGAATACAGCGAGTTCTCCTCCGCCGCACAGTTTCTCGGCTGGGCGATCGCCAAAATCGCATGCGGTGTCGTCGCCACCTATCGTGGCCGCTTCCGTGAGGCGATCACCTCGTTCGAACAAGCCCTGGCCGCACTGCACGCCGAAACCTCACTGCCCTGGAAACTTCCGGCGCAGCTACTCCTTATCCGCGCCTACGCGGCCCTTGGCGATGTCGAACAAGCCGAACGGGTCCTCGACGAGGCCGAAGAACACAGCGGACCACATCTGGCCCTGCACGAACCACAACGCATGATCGCCCGCGCATGGCTCGCGGCAGCCTCCGGCGGCCAGCACTCCGCGGTCGAACTCGCCCGCAAGGCCGCGGCCATCGCCCACACCGCGGGCCAATACGCGCTGGAAGCCGAAGCTCTGCACCACGCCACCCGATTCGGCGACCGAACCCTCGCGCCACGGCTGGCCTCACTCGTCGGCCGCGTGCAAGGGCCCGTCGTGGCGATCTATGCCCGCCATGCCGCCGCATTCGAACACTCCGACACGGACGCGCTTTCCGCGGTCAGCGTCGAGTTCGAGAACGCCGGACTACTACTGGCAGCCGCCGACGCCGCGGCGCAAGCGGTGCCGATCCACGACCATGCGGGCCAACGCCGACTCAGCGCCCTGGCCGCGGCCCGCGCCCTCGACCACGCCGCCCGGTGTGACGGAGCGACGACCCCCGCCATCATCGCCGCGGCTCACCCCCTGCCGATCACCGACCGCGAACGTGAGATCACCGCCCTCATCGCGCGTGGGCTGTCCAACCGCCAGATCGCCGAGCGGCTGTGCGTCTCGGTACGCACCGTCGAAGGCCACATCTACCGGGCCTGCACCAAACTCGACGCCGCCGACCGCGACCAACTCGCCGCACTGATCTGGGGCGACGTCGCACGATAGCCGCCCGCTTCGTGTTCGGCGCCGCGGGGGATCACATCGGGTACACGGGGTGCTTGCGTGGATTGAACTCCGGTCTGACCGGCTGCTTGTCGCGTAACAGGCGTAGGGCGTGCCGGATCTCCAGCCGGGTGGTCGCCGGTTCGATCACGGCGTCGATGTAACCGCGTTCGGCGGCGATCCACGGGGTGGCGATCGTCTCGTTGTACTGATTGACCATGAACTCGCGCGCCGCGGCGCGATGTTCCTCGGGGACTGCCGCCAATTGCCGCTTGCCGATGAGGTCGACCGCGCTTTCCGCGCCTATCACCGCGATCCGGGCGGTCGGCCAGGCGAAACTGATATCCGCGCCAACCTGCCTGGCGGCCATCATGCCGTAGGCGCCGCCGTAGGATTTGCGGACAACCAGGTTGATGATCGGCACCGTCGCCTCGATGATCGCGCGCGGGACCCGGCCGCCGCGGATGATCACGCCGTTGGCTTCCTGCTCGAGGCCGGGCAGCACGCCGGGGGTATCGACGACGAACACCAGCGGGATGTTGAACGCGTCGCAGAGCCGGATGAAATAGGTCGACTTGTCCGAACAGGCGGCGTCGATGGAACCACCCAGCACCAGCGGCTGGTTCGCGATCACGCCGACCGGGTATCCGTCGACTCTGGCGAATCCGGTGATCAGATTCGGGGCGAACGCGGCACGGATCTCGTGGAATTCACCGTCATCGAAGATCCGTAGCAGGATCTCGTGCATGTCGTAACCGGCGCGGTCGGAATCCGGGATGATCGTGTCGAGTTCCCGGTCGATCGCGGTGATCTCCGGCTCCAAGCCCGGGTTGACGATCGGCGGCTGCTCGAGACAGCTCGTCGGCATGTAGCCGAGATAGTTGCGGGCCCAGTCGTATGCTTCCTGCTCGGTGTCGGTCACATGATGCAGGGTGCCGCGCGTGGCCTGTACCTCGGCGCCGCCGAGCGCCTCGGCGGTGATGTCCTCACCGTTGACGGCTTTGATCACCTCCGGCCCGGTGACGAACATGTAGGAATCTTTGGTGCCGATCAGTACGTCGGTGTTGATCGGCCCGTACACCGAACCCGCGGCGCACTTGCCGAGGATGATCGACACCTGCGGCACATATCCGGACAGCTTTTCCAGCACTCGGGATATGTCGCCGAACGAGGCGATCGAACCGACCGCGTCCTGGATACGCGCGCCGCCGGAATCGTTGATCGTCACCACCGGACAGGCGTTGTCGAACGCGAGCTGCAACGCCCGCATGAACTTGCGGGCGGACGTCACACCAACCGACCCCCCGTACACCGTCTGATCGTGGGCGATCACTACCACCGGGCGGCCTCCGATCATCCCGCGGCCGGTGACCAACCCGTCGCCGTAGAGGGCATCCGGTTGGTCGGGCTGACGAGCCAGTGCACCGATCTCGATGAATGTGCCGGGATCGAGCAGCATGTTCAGACGCTGGCGTACGCTCGGAACGCTCTTCTTCTCCCGCTTGGCGATACCGGACTCGCCCGCTGGTTCCGCGGCGATCTCGAGAATCTTGACGAGTTCATCGAGCTTCGCCTGAGTATCGACCACGCTTGCTGCCACCTTCCAGACCATCTGTTGTGCTTGTGGCGATGTTAAGCGGAATCGACGCTGAACCAGTCATCGTGCTGGAAGCCCTAGACAGTTCACAGTCACCGTCGGCGTGACATTGCGTTCCGAGCGGTTCGAACACAAGTCGGGCCGCGCCTGTGCGGGAACTCCGACCGCCGAGCGGAGCGTGCCGCACGGCCCCGCCGAAGCTCGAGCAGAAGAGGTTGCCCCTTCGCCGAGCGCGCGCCGTGGGCCACCACGATTCATAGCGGATAGGTTGTGCAGTGAATTAGCTAACACCCGCGAGTCGAAATGTCTGGATTTCGCGATCGGCCCAGCCTCTCCGTGTCGTCGAGTTCTAAGTTAATGGGCGTTCTCGAGGTGGCGACGGTCGGCGGCGGTGAAACGTCGGTTACCGGCCGGCGTTGTGCGCCGCGTAGCCATCGCGGTCGGACCTGCGGACGACCGGGGTCGGCCGGATGCCGTCGAACGGCAATGTCACGGCTCTGGCGCGGCATCCGGGCGGGCTGCGGGGGAGGGATTGCCGGAGCGGCGGGCGGCATTCGCTTCGAGGTAGCTCTACTGATATCGGATGTCCGAAACAAGGGCGCTCGGTATATTTTCACCGCGATTGATATGTGTAACTCGTCCGTCATTTCAGCTTGCGTTAACCCGACTTTGCGTGTGAGACTACGCTCGGATCCGCGTTGTTGGTTCGATGTTCGCCGAGAGGGCGAACCGGTCTGCTTCGGTCGACGCATCGTCGCGTCGCAATCTGAATTGTTGGGGAGTGATTTTTCGCGAGCATGCTCGGCAATGTGGTCGTGGTGCTCTCTATTGAACTCAGAATCTGATGTTCAATTCTTAGTCATGTCTTCGGGTGCTCGGTGACCTCTGTGTTCCGGGTGATCGTGATGAGGGGTGTTCGATGCCGACAGGCGATTCACCGAATAACTTTTCCAGCCTGGTCGATGCTATTCGTTTCCGTGCCGACAGAACTCCGGATCGGCTGGCCATTCGATTTGTGCGGCCCACCGCCACCGACAAATTCGAGACGGAGGATCTGACCTACCGTGACGTCGACTCCGCTGCTCGGGCGGTCGCGGTGACGCTCGCCGCGAACTGCGCGATCGGTGAGCGTGTCCTGTTGATGTGCCCACCGGGCCTCGAGTACATGATGTACTTCTATGGATGCCTGTACGCTGGGCTTATCCCGGTACCGGCGTACCCGCCGGCGTCGAACCGGCATCTGTTCCGTGTCGAGACCATTGCGCGCTCAGCTCGTGCGAGCGCCGTGCTCACCGCTACCGGAGCCGATCGACTCGATGTGTCGAACATTCACGGAAATGAAATCCCGACCCTTTCCGGCGTGACGTGGATCGAAGCGGACAGGGCTGCCTTCGATACTCCATCGGATTCGTGGCGGCAGCCGCCCATCAATGGCGAAACGACAGCGCTGCTGCAATATACGTCGGGATCGACATCGGCGCCCAAAGGCGTTATCGTCAGTCACGCCAACCTGTTGAACAATGCGCGTCTAGCGGAGGATGCCTTCGGCGTCACCGAGGAAACCATCGGCGCCGGTTGGCTCCCGCCCTATCATGATATGGGGCTGCTCGGCGGGTTGGTATCGCCGATTTATTCCGGGTTTCCCATCGTAGTGATATCTCCGATGACTTTCATCCGGGATCCGCTCTATTGGCTGGAAGTGATTTCGCGAGAAAAGGCGACCAGCAGTGCCGGGCCGAATTTCGCATATCAGATGTGCGTCGACCGCGCCGACCCGCGACGTCTTGCCGATATCGATCTCTCCTCGTGGAAATACGCGATGAACGGCTCCGAGCCGGTGCGCGCCGAGGTGCTCGACAGTTTCGCCGAGACCTTCCGCGATGCCGGCTTCCGGCGATCGTCGTTCTACCCGTGTTACGGCCTCGCCGAGGCGACTCTCTTGGTGTCCGGCGCGAGGACGACCCCCGACCCGGTGATCCTGGACGTCGCGGGTGACCGGCTCGAGCAAGGGGTTGTCGATGTCGCCGGGGACGGCAGGCATCTCAGATTGGTCAGTTCGGGCCGGATCGCGACCGACACCGAGGTCGTGATCGTCGACCCGGCGACCCGATCGGTCCTACCCGAGGGGCGGGTCGGCGAGGTCTGGATCCGTGGAATCAGCGTCGCCGCAGGATATTTCGAGAACGAGACGGCGACGGTGGAGACCTTCGGCCGATTCACCGACACCGGTGCGGGACCCTATATGGATCCGGGCGATCTCGGCTGTCTGATCGACGGTGAACTGTTCATAGTCGGTCGCACCAAGGAAGCCATGAACTTCCGTGGGCGCAATGTGTATCCGCAGGATGTCGAGGCGACATCGGTGCACAGTCATCCAGGACTGGCGGGCACCCGTTGTATCGCATTCACCGTCGAAGTCGACGGTGTCGACGAATTGGTCGTCGTACAGCAGAAACCACGTCGGGCACGCAAGGAACACTCCGACGCCGATATCGTCCGGTCGATTCGGCGCGCGATCTCCGACGAGTTCCAGTTGTCGGCCCATGACGTGCTTCTGGTGCCGGCGCGAGCGATTCCGGTCACTTCCAGCGGGAAGTTGCAGCGCACCGAATGCAGGAAGCAATATCTCGACGGGCAGTACGGCGGCAGAGCCGCGGCGACGCCAACGGAATCCGCCGCGCCGCCTCCGGCGTCTTCGGTCACCGCTGGACCGCGCGGCCGACGCGAGATCGAGGATCTCATCGTCGATTTGATATGCCGCCATTCCGGACTGGAGCCGGCCGATATCGATCGCCACGAACAATTCGCCAGCTACGGGCTCAACTCGATCCAGGCCGTGCGCATCGCGGCAGATCTGTCCGAGGCGCTGGGAGTCGAGCTTCCGCCCACGATGGCATGGGAGTATCCGAGTATCGATGCGGCCGCCGCGGCTCTGGCCGCAAGCGTGGCGGGCGAACGAGGCACTGCCGCAGCGCCTTCGGCGATCGTCGCACCGTCCGCCGCGTTGTCCGAGCCGATCGCGGTGGTCGGGATCGGCTGCCGGCTGCCGGGCGGTGTCACCGGTCCGGACGACTTCTGGGATCTGCTGGTAGGCGGACGCTCCGGGATCGACCTCGTACCGGAAGATCGCTGGGATCTCGCGGAGTTCTTCGACTCCGATCCCGACGCGCCGGGCAGGACCTACTCGCGTCACGGCGGATTCCTGACCGATGTGCGCGGTTTCGACGCCGACTTGTTCGGCATCTCGGCGCGGGAAGCGATCACCATGGATCCGCAGCACCGACTGGTGCTCGAGGTCGCTTGGGAGGCGCTCGAAAACGCCGGTATCGCACCGGATTCGCTGCGCGGCTCGGCGACCGGCGTGTTCGTGGGAATGACCGGCGGTGATTACGAGCGGATCGCGTCCGCGGCCCACGGCACGGCGATGATCGACGCCTACGTCGCGACAGGCAATGCGGGGAATTTCGGAGCCAACCGGTTGTCGTACGCACTCGGACTGCAGGGCCCGAGCATGGTCGTCGATACCGCCTGTTCGTCGTCACTGGTCGCGGTTCATCTCGCCGTGCAGAGCCTGCGTACCGGAGAGTCGGATGTGGCTTTGGCCGGTGGTGTCAATTTGCTCCTCGCGCCCGAGGTCACCGTCGCGTTGTCGAAAGGACGGATGCTGTCGCCGAGCGGTCAGTGCCGGACATTCGACGCGGAGGCAGACGGATACGTACGCGGCGAAGGCTGCGGCTTCGTCGTACTGCGACGGCTGTCGGACGCTGTCGCGGCGGGCGATCATATTCTGAGCATCGTGCGCGGCTCCGCCGTCAATCAGGACGGCCGCAGCTCCGGGCTGACCGCGCCGAGTATGACCGCGCAGCAGGCCGTGGTGCAGCGGGCCCTCGCCGTCGCGGGCGTGGCCCCGGAGCAGGTGGGCTACCTCGAAGCGCACGGGACAGGAACGCCCCTCGGCGACCCGATCGAGGTGCGCGCACTGGCCGATGTGCTGGGGACACGGCGTTCGGCGCGACATCCGGTGCGGCTCGGTTCGGTGAAGACCAATATCGGCCATCTGGAGGCGGCGGCTGGAATCGCCGGATTCATCAAGGCGGCACTGGTGGTGTCACGGGGGGTGATTCCGCCGCATCTGAACCTGCGCGAGCCGAGTCCGCACATCGCTTGGGACCGTATGCCTTTCGAGATTCCTCGCACGGTCACCTCCTGGGAGGACGGCCCCCGGATCGCGGGTGTCTCCTCCTTCGGCTTCGGGGGCACCAACGCCCACGTGGTGCTGGAGGCGCCGCGGCAGTCCGCCGCGCCCGCGCCGCTCGATTCGGGCGACGCGCCGGTCGTGGTGAAGGTCGCGGGCGCCGACGCGACCGGTGTCGCGATGGGGGCCGCGCGCCTCGCCGAGTTCGTCGCCGCCGATCCGCGCTGGAGTCCCGACGAGATCGCCTGGGCCGCCGACGTCGGCAGGGCGGATCTTCCCACCCGCGCGACCGTGGTCGCGCAGTCACGCGACGAACTCCTGACCGGATTGCGAGAGGTTGCCTCCGGTAAGGGAATTCGGGAACGTCGACGTGCGGGTGCGACCCCGAGGATCGCCTTCCTCGCGCCCGGCCACGGTGCAAGGATCGCCGGAACGCTGGCCGGGATCTACGGAACGGTGCCCATCGTGACCGACGTCATCGACAGTATCGGCCCGATCACGCGATTGCCGTTGTCGGTCCTGGTCGAGGGCGGCACGCACGCCGAGGAGAGCCTGCTGCGCACGGAGGTGGCGCAACCGGCCCTGTACGCGCTGGCGGTGGCATTGGGCGCCTGGTGGCGCTCGGTCGGGGTGGAACCGGAGGTCGTCGCAGGGCACAGCGTCGGCGCGTACGCGGCGGCCGCGCTGGCGGGGGTGTTCTCCGTCGCGGACGGCGCCGAACTGATCCGGGTCCGCGCCGAGGCGATGAGCACCCTCCCGGCGGACGCGGCCATGGCCGCCATCGCCTGCACCGCGGCCGAATTGGAGGCATTGCCCCAGCTGCGATCCGGTGAAGTCAGCGTCGCGGTGCTCAACGGTCCCGCCGACACCGTGGTCGCCGGGCCGGCCGAGCAGGTCGACGCGCTGGTAGCGGTGATGTCCGAGCGCGGGGTGAAGGCGAAGCGTCTGCCCGTGACACAGGCGTTCCACTCGCCCGCGGTCGAACCCGTACTCGCCACGCTGCGAACAGCGTTCGAATCGACGGAATTATCGGAGCCGTCGGTGGATTTCGTCTCCGATACGACCGGGGCCCCGGTGTCGCGCGAGATCGTCGATCCCGAGTACTGGGTCACGCATACCCGCCGATCGGTCCGCTTCGGTGACGCGGTCACCACCCTGATGAGCCGAGGCGTCGATGTGGTCGTCGAACTCGGGCCAGGCGCCGTGCTGCCCCTGGTGGCCAACCATCCCGCCGCCGTCGACACCCTGTGCCTCGCCTCGGTGAACGCGGAGCGGCCCGCGCGGGCACTCGCCGAAACGCTGGCCCGAATCTGGTTGCGCGGCGGCGATATCGCGTGGCACGCGGCCCGACCGCGACCGCGGCGGGTGCCGGTTCTGCCGAGCTATCCGTTCCAGCACACCGCGTACTGGATCACCGACGAACCCGCCCGGCCGATCAGCCCGTCGCCCCAGTCGAATTCGCCGTCCACCCGCGTCGCGCCACCCGCCGCGGCGCCCGCCCCGTCATCCTCGCGCGATGCCGCCGTGGGTGACGCGCGAAGCGTGGAGGACGAGATCGAGGCACTGCAACGTGAGTTGGCAGGACTGCTCGGGTTGCCTGCGGCCGATCGCATAGATCCCGGCATCGGATTGTTCGAACTGGGCCTGACCTCGGCGATGGCAGTCGAGCTGATCACGAGACTACGTGAGACACACGCGGTTCCGCTGCCGCCGACCGTTGTGTTCGAGTATCCGACGATCGCGGCGCTCGCCGAATACCTCAGTCGTGGGGGCGCCGAGCGGACGATCCCGGGCGAGCGCACGACGGCGACCTCCGAACCGATCGCCATCGTCGGCATGGCCTGCCGATTCCCCGGCGGCGCGGACGATCTCGACAGTTACTGGGATCTGCTCGCGGCGGGACGGGACGGTACGGGCCCCGCCCCCGCCGATCGCCCCGGACTGGCCGTGGACGAACTGCGCGGATTCCGCGGCGGTTTCCTCGCGGGACCGGTAGCGGCATTCGACGCCGAGGCGTTCGGCATCTCTCCCCGCGAGGCGCGCGCGATGGATCCGCAGCAGCGACTGCTGCTCGAGGTCGTGTGGGAGGCACTCGACGACGCCGGGATCGCGCGTGAACGGCTCGACGGCATGGCGGGCTCGGTCCATATCGGCATGAACACGACCGACTACCTGCAACTGCTCGCCGCGACGGGCACCTCTCCCGCGGACCCGTATTTCGCCACCGGCAACACCTTCAGCGTCGCCGCGGGCAGGGTGTCCTATCTGCTCGGTCTGCGCGGTCCGAGCACGGCGGTGGATACCGCGTGCTCGTCGTCATTGGTGGCCACCGACCACGCGGTTCGCGATCTGAGGTCGGGAGTATCGGATATCGCCGTCGTCGGCGGCGTCAATCTGATGTTGTCGCCCGCGACGATTCTGAGCCTGTCATCCATGGGAGCTCTGGCCGCGGACGGCCGGTGCAAGACTTTCGACGCGGCTGCCGACGGGTACGGGCGTGGTGAGGGCTGCGGAGTGCTTGTGCTCAAGCGACTGTCGGATGCGCAGCGCGACGGCGACCGGGTGTGGGCACTCATCCGTGGCACCGCGGTGAACCAGGACGGTCGTAGCGCCGGCTTGACCGTGCCGAGCGGTACCGCGCAGGCCGCGGTCATCGCCGAGGCGTTGCGGGCGGGCGGGGTGGCGGCCGACTCGGTGGGCTATGTGGAGGCGCACGGGACAGGCACCCCGCTGGGCGACCCGATCGAGCTGTCGTCACTGCTGAGTGTGCTGCGTCCGGACGCGGGCGAGACGCCGCCACTGATCGTCGGTTCGGCCAAGACCAATATCGGGCACCTGGAAGCGGCTGCCGGGGTCTGTGGGCTGATCAAAGTCGCGTTGTCGTTGCACCACGGCAGGATTCCGCCGCATCTGCACTTCGGGACGCCGAATCCGCGCATCCCGTGGGAGGAAGCCTCCGTCGTCGTCCCCACCGAGTCGATGGAATGGCCCGACCACGGTGCCGGACGCTTCGGCGGCGTCAGCTCGTTCGGGTTCAGCGGCACCAACGCCCATGTCGTTCTCCAGGAAGCCGCCGCCGAGGCCGTCACCGAGCCCGGCGTCGAGCCCGACATGCCTGAAATGCTCGTGATCTCGGGTGGGAGCGGGGATGCTGTCCGCGACAACGCCGCGGCGCTGGCGGAATTCGTCGCCGCACAGGGGCAGGTGCCGGTCCGCGACGTGGCGGCGACCCTGGCGAGGCACCGTACCCTTCAGCCCTTCCGCCGCACCGTGGTCGCCGATACTCGCGCTGCCGCGGTGGCGGCTCTGGAGAGCATCGCCGCCGATACGCGCGCGATGTCGCGGGTCGCCGCGCGGACCCGCACGGGACTTGTCTTCGTGTATTCGGGCCAGGGGGGCCAGTGGCCCGGTCTCGGGCGCGCGCTGCTGTCGGAACCGCTGCTTCGCGAAACGTTCGCCGAATGCGATCGCGTCGTCCAGGCGACGGCGGGGTGGTCGTTGATCGCGGAATTGGCACGTGAGGAAAGCGATTCGCGACTTGCCGACACCCGCTTCGCGCAGCCGGTCATCTGCGCGGCGCAGATCGCGCTCACCGAGTTGTGGGGCCACTGGGGCATCCGTCCGGGCGCGGTGATCGGGCACAGCGTCGGTGAGATCGCGGCTGCCTGTGCCGCAGGGATTATGACCAGCGATGACGCGATGCGGTTGGCGGTGCGGCGCGGTGCGGCGATGGCGGGGGCACGCGGGCGGGGCGCGATGGCGGCGATCGGGCTACCCGTCACGCAGGCACGCCAACTCGTGGACCGTTATCGCGATGCCCATGGCGACGCGGACGGGTTGTGTGTTGCCGCGATCAACGGTCCCGCCGCCGTTGTCGTCGCCGGAGCGCCGGGGGCGGTCGCGGCTGTCGTGGATTGGGCACGCGAACGCG
This sequence comes from Nocardia sp. NPDC005366, assembly GCF_040606855.1. Classification (NCBI taxonomy): domain Bacteria; kingdom Bacillati; phylum Actinomycetota; class Actinomycetes; order Mycobacteriales; family Nocardiaceae; genus Nocardia; species Nocardia sp. NPDC005366. The sequence goes on along the minus strand of NZ_JBEXFQ010000022.1, from coordinate 37,826 downwards.
GTGCGCCGACGCAAACGGTGCAGCGGGAGTACGCGTTCCACAGCGCGCAGGTCGAGGACGCCCGCGCGATGGTGGCCGAATACCTCGACCATGTCGAGCTGCGGAAGCCGTCGGTGACGTTCTTGTCGACCGTGACCGGTGGACAGGTCGGCGACGAGGTGACCGATCCCAGCTATTGGGCCGAGGCCATCGTGCGGCCGGTTCTGTTCGAGTCGGCCGTGCGGGCCGCCGTGGATGCCGGAGCGCACACCGTGGTCGAGGTCGGTCCGGATCGCACACTCGCGGGGGCGGTGACGCAGATCCGAGGCGCGACACCGCTGCCGTATCTGCCGTCGATGATCCGTGACTGGCCGGTACGCGAGACGATGCTGAGCGCCGCGGGCGGCCTGCTGGACCAGGCGTACACCGTGCGGCTTCCCGCGCTCTATCCCGATGGCGGCTATCGACGTACCGGTCTGCCCACCTATCGCTGGCAGCGCCAGGAGCACTGGCTGCCCGGTGCGGTTCAACGGGCCACGACCGTCCCCGAGTCGCGGACGGTCGGCGATCTCTACGACATCGATTGGCGCCGGGCCGAACCGTCGCCGTCATCGGTACCGCGTACGGGTTCGTGGGTGATCGTCGGCGCGGAATCCGAACTCGCGCGTCGGCTCGCGGCCAGGCTGCGAGCCGACGGCGGCAGTGCCGCGATCATCGATCCCGACTTCGCGAGGACGGCGAGCCGCGACCGATGGCACGAGCTGATCGCCACGATATCCGGCGGGGCGTCCGCGCCGCCCGGTGAGATCGACGTCGTCCACCTGGCGGCGGCGGATATCGCCGCACCGGTGGGGGATGCCAGGGATCCGGGACGAGCGGCGGCGACCGTGGAAGATTCGACCGCCACGTTGCTCGCCGTGGCGCAGCGCTGGATCGCCGATGAGCGAGGCGGACGCATCCACGTCGTGACCAGGGGCGCGACTCCGGCCGGTAATGAGCCGATGACGCTCGAACAGGCGCCGCTGTGGGGCCTGGGACGTGTCATCGGTCTCGAACAACCGCAATTATGGGGTGGGGCAATAGATCTCGACCCCGGCGAGGCCGACCTCGAACACGACACTGCGGCCATCGTCGACCGGATCACCGTGGACGACATCGAGGATCAGATCGCCTTGCGCCGACGCGAACGCCTGGTCCCGCGATTGCGTGTCATCGCCGATATCCCGACCGCCACAGCGGTTCTCGATCCGGACGGTGCCTACCTCGTCACCGGTGGCCGTGGTTCGCTCGGCGTGCGCCTTGCCGACTGGCTCGCCCGGCGCGGGGCACGCCATCTCATTCTGCTGGGGCGCACCCCGCTCATCGAGGCGGCCGAGACCACCCGGCAGGCCATCGAGAAGTTGCGCGCATCGGGTGTCACGGTGCATACCCCCGATGTCGATGTCGCCGACGATCGGAGTATGAGGGACCTGTTCGACGGCCCCGATGTCGCGTGGCCGCGGATCCGCGGCGTGATCCATGCCGCGGGCGCACTCGATGCCGCGACCATCGCCGATATGCCGACCGAGGATCTCGTCCGGGTGCTGCGCGCCAAGGTTCGCGGTGGTCTTGTCCTCGACTCGCTTTCGGCGCTGGCCGAGGTCGACTTCTTCGTCCTGTTCTCTTCCGCGGCGGCGGTCTGGGGCTCGGCACTGGCCGGTCACTACTGCGCCGCCAACCACTTTCTCGACATGCTCGCCTGGGATCGCCGCAGGCGGGGGCATCCCGCGCTGGCGCTGGACTGGGGCTGGTGGCGCGACAGCACCATGGCCGCCGGGCACGGCGAGTATTTCGCGGCGATGGGCATGGCGGAACTGTCCGCCGACACCGGACTCGAGGTACTCGACGCGACGCTCGGCGCCGATCACACCCAGGTGGTGGCCGCGCCGGTGGACTGGCGCAAGTTCCTGCCGGTGATGGAGGCCAAACGCCGCCGCCCACTGCTGGCGGATATGGCTCGGGGCAGGGAGGTGGCCGTCGGCGGCGCTGAAGCGGACCGCTTCGTCGCGCGGTTGCGATCGACGCAGGTCTCCGGTCGCTCCCGCGTCATGTCCGACGCCGTACAGCGCGAGGTGGCGGCGGTGCTCGGCCGGTCGGCGCAGTCGCGTCTCGATCCGCGCCAGGGCTTCTTCGAGTCGGGAATGGATTCGATCACCAGCGTGGAACTGAACGGACGAATCGAGAGATTGGTCGGCCGACCGGTTCCGGTGACGACGGTCTTCGAACATCCGACCGTCGCCGATCTGAGCGCGTACCTGCTGGACCTGCTCGAACTCACCGGCACCGGAAATGCCTCGCCGACAACCGAACACACACCCGTCGAGACCGAGTCGGACCTGCTCGACCTCACCGAGATCGAACTGCTTCGCCTGCTCGACGAGGAACTGAACACCGGGAGGATCGATGACCAGCACTGACGAGCGTCACGGCACGAGAGTGCCGGATCGCGAGGCGGTCCTGCGCCGCGCGCTGCTCGAGGTACGCACCGCACGCGAGGAGGCGGCCAAGGCGCGGCACGCGCTGTCGGAGCCGATCGCGGTGATCGGCGCCGGATGCAGGTTCCCAGGAGGGGTATCCGGGATCGAAGACTTCTGGACCATGTTGATGGACGGCCGTTCCGGGGTGGTCGACACCCCACGCGATCGCTGGGACGTCGACGCGTTCTTCGACGCCGATCCGGACGTGCCGGGCCGGACCTATTCGCGTCACGGCGGATTCCTCTCCGACGTACGCGGATTCGACGCCACTGTTTTCGGCATCCCGCCGCGCGAGGCGATCAGCATCGATCCGCAACACCGTCTGATCCTCGAAGTCGCCTGGGAGGCTTTGGAACACGCCTCGATCGCCCCCGACTCCCTACGCGGCAGCCCGACCGGTGTATTCGTCGGCATGGGCGGCGGCGATTACGAACGGCTCGGCGCCGCGGCGCACGGGGTGGAATCCATCGACGCCTACGTGGCGACCGGTAACGCGGCGAATTTCGCGGCCAACCGTTTGTCATACGTACTCGGTCTGGAGGGCCCGAGTCTGGTCGTCGATACGGCGTGTTCGTCGTCGCTGGTTGCCCTGCACCTGGCCGCGCAGAGCCTGCGTGCGGGGGAAAGCGAACTGGCGTTGGCGGGCGGGGTGAACCTGCTGCTGTCGCCGGAGGTGACCGTCGCGCTGTCCAAGGGGCGCATGCTGTCACCGAGCGGGCAATGCCGCACCTTCGATGCCGACGCCGACGGGTATGTCCGCGGTGAGGGCTGCGGCGTCGTCGTCCTGCGCACGCTGTCCTCGGCGCTCGCCAACGGGGACGATGTGCTGTGTGTGATCCGAGGTAGCGCCGTCAACCAGGACGGCCGCACGTCCGGATTGACGGTGCCACGAAGTTCGGCACAGCGTGCCGTGGTGCGCCGCGCCCTCGCCGCCGCGCGGGTGGCGCCGTCCGACGTCGGTTACGTGGAGGCGCACGGAACCGGCACACCGCTCGGCGATCCGATCGAAGTGCGCGCACTGGCAGCGGAACTCGGCGCGGACCGCCCTTCGGACCGGCCGCTGTTGTTGGGATCGGTGAAAACCAATATCGGCCATCTGGAGGCGGCCGCGGGTATCGCCGGGTTCATCAAGGCGGCGCTGGTCGTCTCCCGTGGCAAGATCCCTCCCCACCTGAACCTGCGCTCGCCCAATCCACATATCGCGTGGGACGAATTGCCCGTGCGGATTCCCCGCGAGTCCGTCGACTGGGACGCGCGGACGCGGATCGCGGGTGTGTCCTCCTTCGGCTTCGGCGGTACGAACGCCCACGTGGTGGTCTCCGCCGCGCCGGACTCGGCGGCGACCGACCGCACGGCTCCCGGCGGGGACCGCGCCGTGGTCGTCAAGGTGTCGGCGGCGAGCGAGCCCGCGCTCGGTGATGCCGTCCGGCGTCTGGCCGAACATGTGGAGTCCGAGCCCGACCAGACGGTGGCGGAGATCGCGTGGACGGCGGGGACGGGGCGGGCGGATCTGAACTACCGCGCGGCGGTCGTCGCGGTCACCCGTGACGACCTGCTGGCCGGGCTGCGCGATCTCGCCGCCGGTGACGGCCTGCGCGGTCGCCGCGCCGCGGGTGCCGCGCCGAGGGTCGCGATGGTGGCACCGGGCCACGGCGCGAGAATCGCGGGCTCGCTCGCGGGAATCTACGGGGTGCATTCGGCGGTGACCGAGGTGATCGACTCCCTCGGTTCGGTCGCCGAGCTTCCGCTTTCGGTCCTGGTCGATCCCGGAGCCGAGGCCGAGACCGCCCTCCTGCGGACCGAGGTCGCCCAGCCGGCGTTGTACGCGCTGGCGGTGGCATTGGGGAGCTGGTGGCGTTCGGTCGGCGTCGAGCCGGATATCGTTCTCGGGCACAGTGTCGGCGCCTATGCCGCGGCGGCGCTGGCCGGAGTGTTCTCCCTGCGCGACGGCGCGGAGCTGATCACCGCGCGAGCCAAGGCCATGAGCGAGCTCGCCGAGGCGGGGGGCATGGCCGCGATCGCGTGCGCGAGTGACGAACTGGAGACTCTGCCCCAGCTTCGGTCGGGAAGTGTGACTGTCGCGGTCCGTAACGGTCCCTTCGATTCGGTCATCTCCGGCACCCCCGCGGACGTGGACGCGGTGGTCGCCGAGATGGCCGCGCGTGGTACGCGCGTCACTCGGCTTCCGGTCACCCAGGCATTCCACTCCGCGTCGATGGAACCGATGCTCGACGGATTGCGTAAGGCGTTCGCCGATGTCGAGCTATCCTCTCCCGCCATCGATTTCGTTTCGGACAGCACCGGCGTGCTGGAAACCGCCCGAGTCGCCGATCCCGAGTACTGGGTGGCCCATACCCGCAACCCGGTGCGTTTCGGCGATGCCGTGGCCACCCTCGGCGAGCAGGAAGCGCGCGTCGTGATCGAGCTCGGTCCCGGCGGACTGTTGCCACTCGTGCTCAACCACCCCGATATCGCCGACGTGTGGTGCGTGGCGTCGACCGGAGCCGACCGACCGGACAGGGCCTTGGCCGAGGCGCTGGCGCGGGTGTGGACGATCGGATCCGCGATCGACTGGCGCGCGACACAATCCGGGCCGCACCGGCCCGCCCGGTTGCCGACCTACCCCTTCCGTCGAACACCGCACTGGATTCCCGATCCCGTCGCCGATCCCGTCGCCTCTCTCGCCTCGAGCGTTCCGCGAGCCGAGCCGGGTGCGCTGCGCCCGCTGATCATCCGGTCGGCGGCAGGCGGTGCGTTGAGTCAGACTCGCATCTCGGCCGAAACCATTCCGTTCCTGGACGAACATGTGGTGCACGATATTCGGGTCGTGCCAGGCGTCGTCATGTTGGAACTCGCGCTGCGCACCGCGGAATCCGCCGCCGAGGGGCCGCTGCTGGCCCGAAATGTGTCCATCGTGCACCCGCTGGTCGCCACGGACGACGTCGATATCGAGATACAGATTCTCGTCACCGCTTCCGATGACCTCACCTTCACGGCCGAGATCTACAGCCGCACCGTGGATTCGGAGGGATGGACGAGGCACGCCACGATCGGGTTCGCCGCGCGCGATGACGGCGACGGCGAGCAGACCGGGTCATCGGCCGAGCTGTATCTGGAGAATCCACGCATAGTCAACGACACGGAGTTCTACGACGAGATCTGGCATCGGCGCTTCGTGCTCGGCCCCAGTTTCCGGCTGATCGAACACGCGCAGATCGGCACGGGAGCCGCCGTGGCCGCAGTCGTGCGTCCCCCGCAGGATGTCGGCAGCGAAAATGCGGGTGTCCGTGCGGAACTGATGGTGTTCGACGCCTGCATCCAGTTGGTCGCCGCCGCCTGGGGGCACGATCACGGCGGCGATGCGGACCGGCCGGTACTACTCGGCACAGGTTTCGACGGCATGCGGGTGCTGCGCGACACCGCCGATGAACGGCTCACCTGCACGGCGGTGCTCACCGACTCCTCACCGGCCGGTGTCACCGGGGATATCGAGATCTACGCCGCCGACGAGCTCGCGGTGATCTTCACCGGAGTGTCCTTCGCGCCGGTGAGCGCTCCGATGCTGGAACGGATCGCGCACACGAGCCGCCTGTCGCATCAAGGTTCCGGGCGTCTGGCGAAAGTGCCCCCGCCGGAGCTGGGGACGCTGCGCACAGCCGAACAGGCAGTGGCCCGCGAGACCGTCCTCGGGTACGTGGTGGCCGTCCTCGCGGCTGTGCTCGGCTGTGAGACCGAGGACATAGATACACTCGCCATGTTCAACGAGCTGGTCGACTCGCTGATGATGGCGGAATTGAAGCAGAAGATCGAACGCGATCTCCAGCTGGCCGTACCGCTCGAGGCGTTGTTCGACCATCCGACCCCCCGTCGTCTGACCGACTGGCTGGTGAGCGAGATCGGCTCCGAACAGGCCGATTCCGATCGGACAGACGGTGCGCCCAAACGTTCGTCGACGGGAATTCGGATCCGGCGCAAGACCGTCGACGAGATGTCGGAACTGGCAGATCTGGACGCCAGGATCACCGCGGGCGCGGAATCGGATTCCACCCGCCCGGACGTGCTGCTCACCGGGGCCACCGGCTTCGTCGGCGCGTTCGTTCTGCGTGAACTGCTCGACCGGCACGAACGTGTGCACTGCCTGGTCCGCGCCGAGGATATCGACCACGCCAGGCGGCGTATCGCCGACAACCTCGCCGGATACGGATTGTCCTGTGGCCCCGATGATCTGAAGGGTCTGATACCGGTCGTCGCGGACCTGTCCCGGCCGCTCGGCGGACTGGAACCCGCCGACTACGACCGGCTCAGCGACAGCGTCGGCCAGATCGTGCACGCAGGCGCGCTGGTCAAATGGACCTACCCGTTCCGTGGGCTGGAGGCGGTCAATGTCGGCGGCACACGGGAGATGTTGCGGCTGGCCACATGGCGCTCGCCGATTCCGTTCCACTTCCTGTCCACCGTCGGCGTGTTCTCCTCTCGGGAGTACCTGCGCGACAGCGTGGACGAGAACGAACCGCTCGACAACAGCGGATCGCTCGTGGTCGGGTACGCCCAGACGAAATGGATCGCCGAGAAGATGGTGCGCACCGCCGCCGAGCGCGGGCTGCCCGTCACCATCCATCGAATCAACACCGCTGGGCACAGTGTCACGGGAGCATTCAACAAGCTCGACCACCTGTCGATGATGGTCAAGGGATGTATCGAGGCGGGCATAGCGCCGATGCGGGCGGAGATGCCCATCCAGCCCGCCCCGGTCGACTACGTCGCGCGGGCGATCGCGGCCTGCACCGAAACGTCACAGATGCACGGTCGGACCTTCCACCTGGTCAGCGGGGCGCCGATGACCTGGCCGGAATTCTTCGACGTGCTGGACGATTTCGGATACGAGCTACAGCGTCTGCCCTTCGAACAATGGCGCGAGCGAATCCTGCGGCGTGGTTCGAGCAGTATGGCGCTGCTCGGTCTGATGCCGTTCCTCAGCGATTCCGTCGACCACGTTCGCCTACCGCTGTCGGAAAGCGAACAGTCCGCGGCGGCACTGGCGTCGATAGGTATCGAATGCCCGCCGCTGGACGCACGGCAGATCGAGATCTATCTCCGGCGTTTCGTCGACTCCAGATTCGTGCAAGCACCCGGCGATATTTCCGCCGCGCGTCGAAAGGCAGGATGAGATGACCCTGACCATCGATCTCGCTGATCCCGAGTACCGGCTCAACCCCTGGCCGATCTACGAGAAACTCAGAGAGACTCCGGTGCACTATCTGCCGGAAGCGACATGGGATGGACGTGATCTGTACGTCTACGCCCGCTACCGCGAGGTCAACGACGCGTTGCGGAACCGGGAGCTGTATTCCTCGCAGATCTACCGCGACGGCATGCTCAATATCCCCATGCTGGTCAACAGGGACGCTCCCGAGCACACCCGGCTGCGCAGAATGGCGAACCGCGCGTTCAGCGCCAGACTTGTTCGCACACTGGGGGATTGGGTACAGGAAATCGTCGACGACCTGATCGCCGATATCCTCACCCGCGATCGGGTCGAGTTCGTGGAGGCATTCACCACCGCGCTGCCGCTGCGCGTCGTCGGCGGGATGCTCGGTATTCCGCTGGATCGCAAGTCCGAACTACGCCGGTGGTCGCAGGGGGTGATGGACGGTTTCGCGGTGGCCGCGGGCATGGATCCGGATCTGGCGCCCGGCTATTACGAGGACGTTCTGGAATTCAGCAACTACATGGACGAACTGGCCCAGGCGCGGTTGGGTTCGCCGAATCAGGGGGACATCCTCGGCGAACTGGTCGCACAGGAAGAGTCGGGGGATATGGACCGCGACGAATTGGTCACGATGGCGTGGTCATTCATCGCGGCCGGTCACGAGACCACGATGAATCTGCTGGGCGGGGGATTCAAGGCCGTGTTGGAAGATCCTGGACTCGGTGATCGAATCGCGGCGTCCCCGGAGAACCTCCGGGAATTCATCGAGGAGTTCCTGCGCCTGTACAGCCCGACCCAATGGCTGCTGCGCCGCGCCGCCCGCGATATCCGGGTCGGGGAGGTCGACATTCCCGAAGGCGGACTGATCCATGTGGTCATAGGGTCGGCCAACCGCGACGACACCCATTTCCCCGGCGCCGCGCGATTCGATCTGGACCGGCCGAACAAGCGCGACCACCTCGCCTTCGGGGCCGGATCGCATTTCTGCCCCGGTTCGTCGCTGTCGCGTTTGCTCGGCGAGCACGCCTTCCGTTCATTGCTGGCGGTCCGGCATCGGTTCAGCCTCGATCCGCAGAACCCACCGCGGCTGCGCACGCGCCAGGGCTCCTTCGGCTATGCCCACATGCCGTTGCTCATCGACGGGGAAGCGGCCGGTGGCGCTGCGTAGACGAGCATTTCTGTCAGGTGGCTCGATATTCGCCGCATCCGTCGCGTTCGGGGCGGGCCGGGGGCGCGGTGAGCCCCCGGAGGTCGTGGATACGGTCGTCGTCGGCGCGGGATACGCGGGAGCGGTAGCCGCGTTGCGACTCGCGCAGGCTGGGCTGCGATGTGTGGTACTCGAGCGTGGACGCCGCTGGAGGATCACCGACGCCGCGGACACCTTCGCCACCCCGGAGAGACCGGACGGGCGCGCGTTCTGGGTGGCCGACCCGGGCGGCGGGACGGTGCTGTCGACGGGCGTGCTCGAGGCGTATCCCGCGCGCGGGATCGTCGGACTTCTCGGGGCAGGTGTCGGCGGCGGATCGCTGGTCAACAACGCCGTACTCATCGCGCCGAGCGCACGCGGATTCCGCCGCACGTTCGCGGGAATACTGGATTACGCGGATATGACCGATATCTGGTATCCACGTGCGCGCCGACTGCTCGGCGTCGAGCCGATTCCCACCGACGTCCTCGACTCCCCGGCATATTCCGGCGCCCGCGAATTCGCCGACCTCGCCGCCCACTCGGGATTCGAGCCCGTCCGGCTCGATATGGGGATGGACTGGTCGGTGGTGCGACGCGAGATCGCGGGCGCCGCCGCACCGTCGGCGATCTCCGGACATTCGATGTGGGGTATCAACAGCGGGGCGAAGCGGAGCGTGGATCGCACCGTGCTCGCCGCCGCCGAAGCCACCGGGTTGACCGAGGTGCGGGCGATGTCGCAGGTTCGCGCGATTGGGCTGGAGAACAACGGATATCGCGTCGAGTACACCGAACGCGCGCTCGACGGTGGGATAGTCGCGCAGCGAACGATGATCGCGGGGCGCGTCGTGCTGGCTGCCGGTTCGATCGGCACGACCGGTCTGCTGGTGCGGGCGAGGGCCGAGGGCAGGCTGCCCGGGGTCAACGGTGAGATCGGCCGACGCTGGGGTACCGGCGGCGACCATCTCGTGGCGATCGGCGGGTTTCCGCCGCCCGAGGCGGGCCAGGGCGGTCCCGCGCATATCGGCGTGTTCGACGAGGACGGCGACGTGCCGGTCTCCATACTGAGTTTTCCGCTGGGGACGACCCTCGGCGGCGGGCTGGCCGGAGGGGCACTCGCGGTGTCGGATCCGCCTGCGGTCGGTACGGTTCGATATGACGCCGGTGTCGTCGTCGACTGGCCCGCCTCGCATCCCGCCGTGACGAGGATCGCCGCCGCGGTTCAGGCGACCGCGGATCGATTCGCTCGCGCTCGCGCGGGTACGAGCGTGGCTGTCAGTGGGGCGCCGACGACGTCACACAGCCTCGGCGGTGTCGTATTCGGCGCCGCGACAACCGATTCCGGTGAGGTTGTCGGCTGCCCGAATCTGCATGTCGTGGATTCGGCGCTGTTGCCGGGGTCGTGCGGCGCGGCGCCGCCAGCGCTGACGGTGACGGCGCTGGCTGACCGTTGTATCACCACGCTCATCGACCATCTCGACCACTGAATCCTAGGAAGGCGGACCATGTCCGACACGATCCTGATCACCGGAGCCTCGGCAGGGCTCGGATTGCTGACCGCACACGAATTGGCGCGCCAGGGGCGCGATCTGGTGCTCGGCTGTCGCAACGAGCTCAAGGCCGCGCAAGTCGCCGACAGCATCCGGGCCGCCGCGCCCGACGTGCGCGTCGCCGTCGCCGTCATGGACACCTCCTCGATCCGGTCGGTGCACCGGGCGGCCGCCGAGATCGCGGCCTCGGCGGCCGTCCCGCTGGCCGGCATCATCAACAACGCGGGCATCCAGATCGTCGACGGGGTGCAGACTTCCGCCGACGGATACGAGATGACTTTCGCGACGAACCATCTCGGCCATTTCCATCTGGTCAACGAGTTGCTCGGCTCGTTGTCGCCGCGGGCGCGCATCATCTCGGTGGCCAGCGAGGTGCACCAGGGACCACGCAAGTCCTTCGGATTTCCCGCACCCCGATGGGACGACCCGGCGCGACTGGCCGATCCGGCCGTGCAGGCGGAACACTCCGGTGGCCGTTGGGGCCGGATCCGCTACGCCACGTCGAAACTGGCCAATATCTACTACACCTACGAACTCGCGCGAAGGCTCGGTGACGGGGGCGTGACGGTGAACGCGTTCGACCCCGGCCTCATGCCGGAGACCGGGCTGGCCCGCGACTATCCCGCTGTGCTGCGCAAGGGCTACCACGTGATGACGCCGTTGCTCACGAAACTGCCGGGGGCGGCGACCGCGGCGCAGTCGGCGTCCGATCTCGCGTGGCTGGCCACCTCCGACGATGTGGCCGGAATCAGCGGCAAGTACTTCTCCGGTCGCCGCGAACATGCCAGCTCACGCGAGTCCTACGACGCCGATCGCGCCGCGCAGTTGTGGCAGACATCCGAGCAGTTGATCCGCAAAGTCATCGGCTGAGCTCGGGGAGTCCGGATGCGACCGAGAACTGCGGCCACCACCGAAAGGTCCAGTTGGTTCTGGCGTTTCGACGCACTGCGACCCGCGCGACAGCGGGTGGTGTGCTTCCCGCACGCCGGTGGTTCGGCCGGGTATTACCGTGCCTGGCTCGACCACGTCGCCGCGGATACCGAATTGCTGCTCGTGCAATATCCGGGCAGACAGGAACGTTTTCGTGAGCGGGCGGCGACCGAGGTGATCGACTTCGGCCGTGCCGTCGCCGCCGACCTCGCACTGCGTCCGCCGCTGCCGACCGTGCTGTTCGGGCACAGCATGGGCGCCTCGGTCGCCTTCGAAACGGCAGGGCGAATGCCGTTGTGCGGTAGCGCCGCGGACCTGTTGATCGTGTCCGCGGCGCAGGCGCCGACCCGCCGACGCGATCTCGCGGTGGACGAACTCGATGACGCGACGCTGCTCGCGCGGATGAGCGGTCTGCCCGAGTCCGATCGCAGGCTGCTCGAAAGTTCGGAGGTCGGCGGGGTTTTCATGTCTGTACTGCGCCGGGACTTGCGCGCGCTGGCCCGGTACCGTCCCGGCGATGTCGAGCCGATCGCCGCCGACATCGTGTGCTTCGCGGGGACAGCCGATCCGGACTTCGATATCGCCGACGCCGACGCGTGGCGTTCGCATACCGCCGGGGCCGTGCGGACGCGTGAGTTCGATGGCGGGCATTTCTACTGGCCGGAGCAGACGGCGGCCGTAGTCGGCGCGGTGGAGCAGAGCCTGCGCGAGATCGTTTCCGCACCGATCCGAGGAGAGAATCGTGCCGAATAGTCCTGTCAGCGAGCACAAGTCACGGGCACGGGCGGTGCTGGCGGTGACGTTGGCCCTGTTCCTCGCCGCACTGGTCGGCGAATTCGTGATACCGGATCACCGGCTCGCGGGCGGAGCCGTCGATCCGTCGTCGGATTCGGCGCAGGTCGCGCGGAATATCGCCCAGATCGCACCGCAGGCCGATCCGAACCTCTTCATCGTCGTGTCTTCCCCGGCGCGGATCACCGACGAGAGGGTCGCCGCCGTCGGGCGCGAACTGACGACCCGACTCGGTGAGATCGATGGCGTCACGGGGGTGAACTCCACGTGGACGGTTCCGTTGGCCGCGTTGCGATCCGCGGATCAGACGTCCGGACTCGTCATCGCGCATATCCGAGGCGACGAAGGCGCCCAGGACCGGGTACTGGCGGACGTGCGCTCGCGGCTGCCGACCGTCGACTCCGATATCGACGTGCGGATCGGCGGTCCGGTCGCCGTCCGGGCGCAGGTCCAGTCGACCGTCGAGAGCGACCTGATCAAAGCCGAATTGATCGCACTGCCCCTGATGTTCGTGGTTCTACTGATCGTCTTCGGCGGGCTCACCGCCGCGCTGCTGCCCATCGCGGTCGGCGTGTTCTCCATCGTGTGCACGAACGCGCTGCTGAAGGTGCTCAGTCACATCGCCGATGTCTCGGTGTTCTCGCAGAACCTCACCACGGCCGTCGGACTGGGGTTGGCCGTCGACTACGCCCTGCTCATGGTGCGCCGGTTCAGGGAGGAGTACGCCGCGCACGGCGATGTCGCTGTCGCGGTGCGCGCGACCTCGGCTTCCGCCGGACGCACTGTGCTGTTCTCCGCCGCGACCATCACCGCGGTGCTCGTGGTGCTGCTCATCTTTCCGATGTATTTCCTGCGCTCGTTCGCCTATGCCGGCGTCGTCGTCGTGGCGATCTCGACCCTCGTGGTCCTGATCTGCCTGCCCGCCGCCTTCGAACTGCTCGGAGGGAGAATCGCCGCGACCAAGTCGGTCGCGGCCAGGCGTGATCGCACGTACTGGGCGACCGGGACGCGCCGGGTCTTGCGGCATCCGCGTCTGTTCGCCCTGGGTACCACCGTAGTGCTGCTCGGTCTGGCGATACCGTTCGGCTCCGTCGCGTACGGCACCGTCGACGATCGGCAGCTGCCACCGGGCGCCGAGATCAGGGCGACGCACGACATCCTGCGCACCGAATTCGAATCCAGTGCCCTGCCGATCGCCAACCTGGTCATCCCCGCGAACTCCGACCCCGCTGAGGTAGGCGCGCTCGCAGGGGGGTTGGCCCGGATCGAAGGAGTGGCGGCGGTGGCGCCGCCGCCATTGCTCACCGATCCGAGAACGACCTCGATACCGGTGGCGTCGACGCTGTTGGTCACCGCGAGCAAGGATATCGAACCCGCCTCCATCCAGGGGCAGGCCGTCGTCGCCGATATTCAGCGAATCGCCCGTGGTCACGACATCCTCGTCGGCGGCGAGATCGCGACACTACTCGACACCAAGGCGGTGATCGGGCGGATCGCGCCGATCGCGATCGTGGCCGTCCTGCTGGTGGCGCTGGTCGCCGTCTTCCTGCTGACCGGAAGTATCGTGCTCGCCGCCGTCTCGGTCCTGGTCAATGGATTGAGCCTGACAGCGACGCTCGGCGCGATCGTGTGGATATTTCAGGACGGGCACCTGTCCGGCATGCTCGGCTTCACCCCGACCGGCGCGATCGACACGACCCTGCCGATCCTCGTGATCTGCATCGCGTTCGGATTGTCCATGGACTACGGGGTTTTCGTGCTGGCCCGGCTGACAGAGGAGCGGCGTGCCGGCGTCCCGCACGACGAGGCGATCGTCAACGCGATAGCGCGTACCGGAGGAATCGTCACCTCCGCGGCCATCATCTTGACCATCGTTCTCGTCGCGATCGGCACCTCTCAGGTCGCCGCGATGAAAATGCTCGGAATCGGGGTCGCGCTGGCGGCATTGGTCGACGCGAGCATCGTGCGGCTCGTCCTGGTGCCGGCGACGCTCGGGACACTCGGCGAGGCGACCTGGTGGTCACCCCGGGTGCTGCGCCGACTGTCCGCCTCGTTCTCCTTCGCCGAGCACGAGGTGGGCGAGGCGCCCGGGTCTCCGACGCCGACCGACGCCGCGCTCGAAACAAAGGCCACCGCATGACAATTCGATCAGAGGTGCTGATATGAGTAAGAATTTCGCCGACGAGTACCTGTTCCCGTACCCGGTCGACGCGGTGCATCGGGCACTGTTCAGTAGGGAGCATTGGGCGTGCCGACTGGCGCAGGTGGGTGATCAGGCGACGACGATGACCGGTTTCACCGCATCACCGGGACAGATCACAGTCACCGCGTCCACCGAGATCGCGGGCGCGCTGCTGCCTCCGGGAGCCGCCCGAAACCGTGACATCACCTTCGATTTCGAGGAGGAATGGCACGATCTCGACGGCGACATCGCCCACGGCGTGATGCGCGCGTCGATCAAGCTCGCGCGGATGCGGCTCGACGGCACATTTCGCCTGCGTGCCCGCGGCCTGTCGGACAGTGTTATGCGCTTCGAGGGCGAAGTGACCTCGAAACTGCCGGTTTTCGGCAGGGCCGTCGAGGACGGCGTCTGCACGCAGATCATCGAAGGGTTCACGCGCAACTGCGATTTCATCCAGGAGTGGGTGGGGCTGAAATCTGTCGAACCGGTACCCGAACCGGAATGAGCGCCGGTGGCTCGACCGCGGGTCCCCGGCTCACGCGCTGTACATCGCGCCGACCTCGGAAGCGAAGTCGCGGAGCACGATATTGCGCTTGAGCTTCAACGAGGGCGTGACATATCCGTTGGCCTCGGTGAAATCGGCGTTCAGCAGGCGGAATTTGCGGACGGCCTCGGCCTTGGAGACGGCCTGGTTGCCGTCATCGATGGCGGCTTGGATCGCGGCCAGCAGATCAGGGTCGGCGGCGAGATCGGCGACACTGGCGTGGTCGGGTTTGCCATTGAGCTGTTTCCAGGTGGGGAACTGCTCGTCGTCGACGGTGACCAGGCAACCGATGAACGGCTTGCCGTCGCCGACCACGATCACCTCGCCGATGATGGGGTGGGCACGGATACGGTCCTCGATCATGGCCGGGGCGACGTTCTTACCGCCCGCGGTGACGATGATTTCCTTCTTGCGCCCGATGATGGTGAGGTATCCGTCCTCATCGAGGGTGCCGAGGTCCCCGGTGGCGAACCAGCCGTCCCGGAACGCGTCGGCGGTGGCTTCCGGGTTGTTCCAATATCCGGTGAACACGTTCGGTCCACGCAGCAGGATTTCGCCGTCGTCATCGATGCGGATCGTTGAGCCGGGTAGCGGCTGGCCGACCGTGCCGATCTTGGTCCCGTCATCCGGGTTGAACGTGGCTGCGGCGCAGGTCTCGGTCAGCCCGTAGCCCTCCAGCACGGTGAATCCGACCCCGCGGAAGAAGTGACCGAGCCGTTCGCCGAGCGCGGCGCCGCCGGAAATGGCGTGCGTGGCGCGGCCACCGAGCGCGGCACGCAGACGGCCGTAGACGAGGCGGTCGAACAGCGCGTGCCGGATCCGCAACGGCAGCGAGATCCGGCCGCTCTCCCTGGCCCGGCTGTAGGCGATGGCCGTCGAGGCCGCCAGATCGAAGATCCGGCCCCGACCGGCGAGTTGGGCTTTCGCGCGGGCGGAGTTGTACACCTTCTCGAATACGCGCGGAACGCCGAGGATCATCGTCGGCTGGAACGCCTCGAGTTCGGCGGTGACATCCTTGACGTCGGCGACGTTGGCGAGGTCGATGGGGGTGAACACCGCCGCGACCTCGGCGCCCCGGCCCAGCACATGCGCCAGCGGCAGGAACAGCAGCATCGACGACTCACCGGTGCGGAACAGCGCGGGCATCCGGGCGGTGATGTTACCCACCTCGGCCAGGAAGTTGCCGTGGGTCAGTTGACAGCCTTTCGGCCTGCCGGTGGTGCCGGAGGTGTAGACGATCGTCGCCAGTCCATCGGCCGATACGGCCGCCCTGCGATCGGCGAGGACGCTATCGCTGATCGGTGCGCCGTCCGCCATCAGGGTCGCGATGGCGTCGGCGTCGATCTGCCAGGTGTGCATCAGTTTCGGTAGTTGGTCGCGCAGTCCGGCGACCAAGGCCGCATGCTGGTCGGTCTCGGTGATGATGACGATGGCCCCGGAGTCGGAGACGATCCACCGCAACTGGTCGGTGGAGGAGGTTTCGTATACCGGGACCACGACCGCGCCCGCACACCAGATCGCGAAGTCGAGCAGCGTCCACTCGTAGCGGGTACGGGACATGACAGCCACCCGATCGCCGACCTGAACGCCGTTCGCGATCAGTCCTTTCGCGGTCGCTCGCACCTCGGCGCGGAATTGGGCAGCGGTCAGATCGTGCCAACTGTTATCGACCTTGCGGCTCATCACAGGGAGATCGGGAAACCGTTCGGCGTTGCGTTCGATCAAGTCGCCGAGGTTCGCCTCGGGGGGAACCTGGTATAGGGCCGGCAATCCGAATTCGTGCATGATCACTCCTCGTAGGCGACGCTGCCGGAAGGCGCGGGTTCGCTCGTCCTGGGTAAGTGGCGCATAGTCAAGTGTGATCTGAATTACACCGACGGGCGATGGCTGTTGGCAGTTCTCGGCGAGGACCAAAGTCCTCTGTCGGGCAGTGTCGGGCGCGCAGTCGCGGCGTCAGCCCTCTACCCGCTTCCGCAGACCGTTCAGCGTGCTGTCCACCAGCCCTTTGATCACTCGATTGCGGATGAAGCCGGGCAGCGGCAGGTTGTGATGGATGGTCAGCCGGTAGCTGACCGAGGTGGTGTCCGGGCCGGCTTCGTCGAGCTGGTAGCTACCTTCTTGACCGGTCTGCAGGCGTCCTTGCACCATCGACCAGCTCATGCCGTCGTCACGGTGGAGGTAGGTGAGGGTGTAGGTGTCGGTGCCGACCGTCGCCGAGGCCTTGAATCGGGCGGTCACCGGCAGTCCGGTCTGCTGGTCCACCTCGAGTACATCGGCTTCGAGTATTTCGGGAATCCACTCGGGCTGGCTTTTCAGGTCGCGGATCGTGGCGAGTACCCGCGCCACCGGGGCATGCACGCGCATCGTTTTCGTGGCGCTGTCAGTGGGCATGAGATCTCCTCGCACTGGAGATGCCGGTGTCCTCGGGGCCCGAGGCCTCTGTTCGCGACAATACTCCCGCCGCGCGGCGCTGACTGTCGAGTGGTCACATGGGTTGCGGTTGGGCGGACTCGCTTCGGCCCCAGGTCCGGTCTCCGGTGATGCGGCGGTTCATCGCCCGGGCCATCCGCGAGGCCTGCACCACCGCTCGCGCGGCGAACGGTCCGGAATGCCGCTCGTGGACGACCTCGATCCACAGCGCCAGCCAGCGCTGGAAGTGCGCGGTGGTGAGCGGGTGCTGTTCGTGCAGGCGGGTGTGGGCGGCCAGGGCGCTGCGGCGGTAGGACTTGGCCCCGAACAGCACCGTTTCCCAGAAATCGCACATCACGGGCAGATGGGATTCCAGGCCGGCCTCGCGGAGTTCGGTGAACGGGATCGCAAGCACTTCGTCGGTGAGCGCCCGGCCGTAGAAGTCGCGCAGCAGTGCTTCGACGTCATCGCGGGTGGTCAGGTCGGCGCGGCCCGCGGGCACTGTCATCGGTGACTCCTCAGCTTCGGCGGCTGAACGAGGCCGTCGGACATGCCACCGATGGTAGCCCGGTGCGCGTGCGCGATGCTCCGGTGGTGATCGGACCGGAGATCGGCTCGCTCGGGGCTGCCCGAGTGGGCCCGCTTCCGCGCTAGTGATAGTCCGACCGGCTATCGCTATCAGATCGGACAGCCCGATCCGAGGGGCGGCGCGGCGAAGGTGTCGAGTGCGTACTTGCGGTGCGCGCGGACCAGTTTCTCGTACTGCAATCGGTTGTAGGCCAGAGGCGCCAACAGCAGTCGGTCGGGCAGGATCTTCCACGCGATCTGCAGGACGCGCACATAGACGGCGAACTCGATGTCGTGGCGGCGCTTCGGTTCGTAGCCGACCAGTCGTCGCACGCCGGGGTGCATCGCCTGGGTCGAGCACACCTGGATCAGGTGTCCGACGAACGGGCGGATCAGCAACCACAACGGCACGAGGACGTTCCGCGCCAAGGGGGAGATCCCGAGTGTCGGCAACGGCAGGCGAGTGAGCTTGGCGAATTCCTCGACGAGGAACGGATTCGATCGCAGTTCCTGTTCGACCATGGCGTCGTAATACGCGGTGGCCGAGGCCAGGTCGGGCGGCAGTTTCCCGGATTGCGAGGCGAGTTCGAGTTCGGCGAACGTCTCGCGCATCATCTGGTAAGCGGCTTCCTTCTCCTCCGGGCGCATGACGACGCCGGTGCAGTAGGTGAAGGTGTTGAGCGGCACGAACATTCCGCTGACGCCGATCCAGATCCAGGTCTTCGGATTCAGCGCGCTGTATCGGACGTCCTGGTAAGCGCCCTTGCCTCGGCCGTGCACGTCGCGATGACGCTGCTTGAGCCATTGCGCCTCGGCCTTGCGGTCGACCGGGTCGCCCCACAGGGCCAGAAGTCCGGACGTGCCGCTCCGGACGCCGCGGTCGGCGAAGTTCGCGGCGAATCGCCCGGTCCGGTCGACGGCGGCGGCGACGGGAACCAGCGCCACCTGGTCGAAGGCAGAGGCGGCGAAGACGCCGGTCAGCACGCTGGCGGTGTGCTTGCGGAACTCGGCCACGACCTCGGGCCGCACCCGGTCGGAAGTGCTTGGCGCGATGCTGGTTTCGGACACAACGGGCAACTCTGCGTTCGTTGTCATGACACACCCCTGAACGGCGAGTGATAGTTTACTACCTATTAGACTATCATTCCGGTGTGGTGCAGGCGAGGCCCGGCCGTGCGCCCCGACGCGGTCGAGAGGGGGATGGGTGGTGTCGACACGGGTGACGAGGTGCTCCGCCGGTAGGCTGACGTCGGTGAGGGCGCACCGGGAGGATCCGAGCATCACCGAGGCGACGGTCACCGAGGCGATGGCCACCGAGGCGAGCGCCCGCCCGCAGACCGGTGGGGCTCGTGCCCTGATGGGCGGCGTCGATATCGAGGGGACAGTCACGGAGTTCCTCGCCGCGGCGGGCGAGGCGTGGTCGGACCTCACCGCTCTGGACTCGCGTTCGCGTCGCATCGTCGACGCGGCCCGAGATTGCTTCGCCGAGGTCGGGTTCGAGGAGACGACGATGGTGCGCATCGCCGAACTCGCCGGCGTCGGCGTGGCGACGGTGTATCGCAGATTCGGCACCAAGTCGGCGCTGGTGCGCTATGCGTTGATGGCCGAATCGCAGCGGGTCGGCCTCATCATGGCCGAGGCTGTTCGCCGCTCGGTCGGACCGGTGAGCGCGCTGGCGGAAATGTTCGCCGCGTTCGTCAGCGAGGCGAGCGCCCCGCGACTGCTCACCCGCAGTCTGCGCGTGTCCTCCGCCTCCGGTGAACTGACCAGCTTCCTGACCGGTGACGAATTCATCGCGCAGGGGCGCACGCTGGTGGCCCGGTACCTACAGCATTGGCAACGACGGGGAGAGCTCGGTGATTTCGACACCGAGGTGGTCGCCGAACTGTTCGTCCGGCTGACGATGACGTTCATCTCCAACCCGCGCGGTGTGCTGCCGCTCGGCGACACCGCGGCGGCGAAACAGTTCGCTCGCCGCTACCTGGCGCCGCTGCTGTTTCCCCACCCCGGTGGCCGCTGACCGCTACACCTGCTTGGGTCGCACCTTGTACGCGGCCGACTTCAACTCCCGCTTTTTCATCCGCTGAATACTGCGGTGGTGCTTGCGGGCGTGGTAGGCGATCGGGAAGTAGGTGAGCCGCTCGGGCAGCACCCGGTAGGCGAAACGGATTCCGGCGTAGATCCTTTCGAGCCTCCGCTGCTCCTCGGGACTCCAGTCGACGCCGATCATGGCGCGCAGACGTGGATCGAGCAGCCCAACGACGGACAGATAGTTGAACCGAAGCATCGGCCTGGCCAAGGCGCGAGCGATCGGTCGGGCCGGGAACCGCAGGGCGCGCAACTGTTCGGTGTCACCCGCGCGCAGCATGGCGAAATCGGCGCGTACCCGGTCTTCGGCGGAGAGCACCTCGTTCACCATGCGCTCGTAGTAGGCGTCGAATTCGGTGCGCGTCTGTGGGTAGCCCTTCATCGGCACCCGAAGGATCTTGGCGATCCGGATGTTGTCGCCGAGCAGGTCGTCGAGTTCGGCAGGGCTGAATTCGCGACCGATCAGCAGCGGGCCCGCTTTCGCCGTGGTGACGAAGGCGGTGGCGATCACCCACTGGTAGGCCTCGGGATTGAGCGCGCTGATGCGCTTGCCCGCGGCGTTGCGCATGGTCAACGGCTCGTGCAGGGAACGAAGACGGGTGCCTTCCTGCACCGCCTCCAGTCCGCCGTAGGTCCAGCGCAGCACGGAGTCGACCGAGCGGATGGCACGGCCCATCGGGTCGGTGCGCGCCACCGAGTATCGGTCGGTGACATCGCGGATGACCGGGTGCAGACCCTGCATGGCGAAGGCCGCGCCCTCGAGGAGCAGATAGGTCCAGTGCCCGACCATTTCCGCGGTCAGCGATTCGGGGGACACCAGTTCGATCGGTTCCTCGTCGTCGGATACCCAGACGAGCGGCGCGGGCGCCGGTCCGCGGGAGTGGTCGGGCTCTCGTGGGATGTGCGGTGCGGATTTGCTTGCGGCTGTGGACATGACGATCTCCTGTGTGGGGGTCAGCGGGGTGCGGACGGTGTCGGGGAAGCGGGAATGGGCAGGTCAGGTGTGACACCGCCGACATCGGTGATGGTCCACCCGGCGGCGCGGTCGAGTGTCACGGTGTAAGCGGCGGTGGCGACGACGCCTTCGGGGGTCTGGCGGCTACGGGAATTCATGTCGACGAACACCCGCACGACGTAGAGGTCGCCGTCGCGGCGCAGCACTTTCGCGGCGAGCGGCTCTGCGGTGGCGGAATACTCCATCTGCGTCAGCCACGGCCCGACGACGTCGACCGCGGCGGACATCTTCGCGGCGAGTTGTCCGGTGACGCCCGCCTGCAATGCGGTGCGCCACCTTTCGATATCGCCCACCTTCACCTCGGAGACGTTCAACGCGTAGGTGGCGGCGGCCTGCTCGGCGGCGGCATCGGCGCCGAGCCGAGCCCGCAGTGCCGCCAACTCGTCGGCCGAATCATCGGTGCGCCAGGCGAATACGGCCACTGCCGCGACCGCCACCGAGATCACGGCGACCAGCAGCGCGGCGATCATCGGACGGCTCGCGGCACGCAGGCCGCGGACGCGGGCAGCGGGCCGAGACGGAGGCGAAACCTTCTCGGGCGCTGTGGTTTCGGTGTCGGAGTCCGTAGTACTCATCGTTGTCCTCGATCGGCGGGCGCCGGGTCGCCCGGCGGCTGGAGGGTGATGCGGAGCCGGTCGCCTGGCAATGCGGTGAGGGCCTGGTCGAGCAGCGTGGCCATGTCGACAGCGCCGAGGGCGGGTCCGGCGGCGGTGGTGACGGGGCGCAGGGCGACGCCGAGTGCTCCGAGTTCGGGGGCGAGCCTGCTGAGGAATTCGACGAATCGCCGCTGTTCTTCCCGCCACGATCCCAGGACTTCGCTGCCGCGCAGCAGCGCCGAACCCTCGAACAGGTACTCGTAGGACACGCCGAGGGTGTCGCCGAAACCGTCGAGTTGCGGGGGCGCGGCGGTCAGTACCGGCTTCACCCAGTCGATATCGGGCAGTAGCCGCATCAGGTTGCGCAGGACGGCCTCGATCGACGGCTGGTGCCTGGCGAGGGTCACGGCGAGCACATCGGCCGCGCGGGCGAGGGCCGGCGCGGTCGTCGACGCGTGTTCGACCGCCTGGGTGAAGGTGTCGACCAGCCGGACCACGGTTCGGGTATCGCTCTGACTCAACAGATTCGATGAGACTGCGAGCAATTCCGGTACCGAGGTCGGCGCTTGGACGGAGCCGGTGATCTCATCGCCGTCGGCCAGATACCGGTCCGAGTCCGCGGAGTCGGGCAGGAACGCGAAGACCGGCTCGCCGAGCGCGGACAGGTTCTCCACCTTCATCGCCGCGTCGGCCGGTATGTGATGAACGCGGTTGTAGGACAATCGGATCAGCACGCCACCGGGGACACTCTCGACGCCGTCCACCGCGCCGATGTCGACTCCCCGGTACACCACGTCCGCGCCCGGTCGGAGTCCGGCGGCATGCGGCATCCGGACGCTGACGTGGTTGTGTCGTGCGGTCGGCTCCACCCGCAGCACCCCCAGCGCGAGGTAGCCGACGCCGAGGGCGGTCACGAGGGCGAGGACAAGGGCGGAGTACGCGGCGGGCAGACGGGTCATGGCAGCACTCCGATCAGCCGCAACAGAATCAGCGCGTCCACTTCACCGCCCGGACTGGCGCCGAGCCCGATCCGGCGCAGGTCGACGGCGGGAGCGCCGAGGAACGGAATCACCTTGCCGTTCAACAGCTCCGATATCGCGGCGCCGTTGCCGATCCAGGTGGTGGCGTCGGGGGAGGGTTCGCGCAGCAGGGTGGCCGATTTCTCCAGTGCCTCGTTGATATGCGGCAGTCGCGGGATCAGCCAGTCCAGTCCGGTGGTGAGGGTGTTGACGTCGATGACGACATTGAGCACGGCGGTCATGAACTGAGGGACGCGCTCCAGCCGATGGCGCGCGGTCTCGGAGAAGATGAACCCGACTTCCTCACGCATCGAGTTCAGTCGCTGGCTCACCTGGTCGGTGGCCGCGATCATGCGGTCGATATCGGGCAGGTGAGCGACGGTGACGGCGAGATCGGTGTCGATCCTGGCCGCCAATTCCCCTGTCCCGGCGGGGTCCTCCGGCATCATTGCGACGAGCTGTTCGAGAGCGTCCTGGGTTCGGGTGGCGCTGCCGCCGTTGACGAAAGCGGCCATGCGTTCGAGGATCTGCTCGATCTGCGGACCGGTCTCCGTGTCGCGCAGTGGGATTCGGTCGCCGTCGCCGAGTGTCGCGCCGGTGGGTTGTGCCGGGGGCAGCAGGGCGATGTAGATGTCGCCGAGCACAGTGGTCTGGCGCAGTTCGGCGCGGGTGCCGACCGGCAGTCGGACGTCGGCGCGGATGTGGAGGGCGGCGATCGCGGCCCGCGGTTCCAGCGTGATCGAATCGACCGCGCCGATTTCGGCGCCGTTGCTGCGCACACGCGCTCCCGCGGGCAGGCTGAGCAGGGATTCGAATTCGACGATCACGTCGTAGTGGCCGCCACGCACCCCAGTGCCGGGCAGGGTGTGATCGCTCGGGTCGAATCCGCAGCCCGCCGCGAGCAGCGCCAGCAATGTCCCGATGAGGATCACCCGGCGGCTCATGGTGTTCCTCCTACGGTCGCCAGCACGGCCAGGGGCAGCGGCATGCGGGCCGCGTTCGTCCCGAGCATCGCGCACAGTCCTGGATCAGCGGCAGCGCACTGCGCCGGCGGTCGGTAGTCGAGCGTCAGCCCGCCGTCTCGAATCATGTTCTGCAGCATGGTGATCACGCCGGGGACGGTGGCCAGGAGGTCGTGGGAGTTCTCGGCGCCGGTGCGCGCGAGGGTGACGAGTGGGATGGATTGTTCGATGGCGTCCATCAGATACGGGAAGTGGTGATCGAACGCACGATCGAGCGGGCCGAGCGCGAAGGCGAGTTTGCCGACGAGGACCTTGACGATCACCAGGGTGCTTTCGAGCAATTCCAGGCCGGGGCCGAAGGTGATCATGGAGGTCTTGATGTCGGCCCACTCGTCGGTGACGAACCGGCTCAGTTCGGCGGATCTGTCGATCAGTTCGCCGATCTCGCCGGCGAAGGCGTCCGGCGCGGCCAGTAGCCGGGACAAGGCGCGCATCTGCTGATCGAGTTCGGGGCCGAGGCCGTCGAGTTCCCGGTCGGCGCCTGCGAGCAGGGCGCTGAGCGGGGTGGCGCCGTCCGGGCCGGGCCGGGTGAGTTCGTCGGCGACGCGGGAGAAGGAGCCGAGGGCGTCGGCGACGCTGACGGGAGTGCGGGTGCGGTCCGGCGGCAGGCAGCGGTCGGCGGGCAATTCGGCGCCGCCGTGTGTTTCGCTGTCGACCAGTTCGACGCGCCGGTCGGTGAGCAGCGACGCGTTCACCACCACCGCCCTGGTCTTTTCGGACAGCGGCCGTTGGTCGATCGTCATCTCCACCCGGACGTGGTCGCGTTCGGGCACGATGTGGCGGACCCGTCCGACCGCTACGCCGCGGATGGTGACAGGCGCGTCGGTGTAGAGACCGAAAGTCGTGTCGAACAGCGCGCAGACCGGCTGGGCCTGACGCCGATTCCACTGGGTGGCCGCGGCCGCGGTGGTGACGACGGTCGCGACCACGGCGATGATCAGCAGGGCGGGGACAGCGCGTCCGCGGGCGGCGGCGGAGTCGGTCCTCATCGTCTCAGCACCCCGCTCCCGGAACCGGCAGGCATACGTCCGGCCGATGGACGGTGAGCCCGCTCTGGTCGATCAGCGCCCGCCCATCGGGTCCGGCCAGCGCGGCGAGTGCTTCGAGGGTGTGACGCCACTGCCCGAGTACGGCGTCGGTGGAGGCGAGTAGTTCCCTGCCCAGGTCCGCGCTCTGCTCGAGCGGAAAGAACAGCGGTTCCAGGGTTTCGGAGTACGGGCCGGCGAGGAAGTCGAACAGCAGACCGACGACCGCGGTGACCTTGTCGGCGAAGATCTCCACTTCCGAGCGGGCCGCGACGATCTGCGGCCCGAGGACGGCGTAGGCGCGGACCACCTCGGTGGCGAGGACCTGGTTGTCGTGGACGGTGGACAGGTACTCGTTGGACAGTTCAAGCAGGCCCTGCACCTGGTCGCGCTGCGCGGCCATCGCGCCGATCACCGCACCCAGCGCGGATACCGCCTCGCGCACCGTGCCCGGCGTGTCGGTGAGCGCGCCCGAGGCCGCGTCGAGGGTGGTGCGCAGTGATCGGGTGTCGACCTGCTCGGTGATCTGCACGCTCTCGCCGATGAGGTCGCCGATGACGTAGGGCAGTCGCGCGCGTTCGGCGGGTATCGGTCCGCGCAAGGGTTTTTCGCCTGCGGGCAGCAGGGCCAGATACAGGCCGCCGACCGGGGTCAGCATACGGATATCGGCGGCCGTGCGGTCGCCGATACGCTGGTCGGCGTCGACGGTGAACGCGACTTCGACGTTGCCGTCGCGCAATTGGACCGAGGTCACCCTGCCGACCGGAACCCCGGCGATGCGCACCCCGTCACCGGCGCTCAGACCCGCCGTCTCCGGAAGCAGCAGCCGGTAGGCCGAACTGCCGGGCGGATTCGCGTAGAGCGCGCCGACGCCGGCGAAAGCGATCGCGAGGACGATCACACTCGCCAGCGCCCACACGGTCTGCGCGCGGGGGGAGATCTCCTCGCCGCCGAAGGACAGCGACGGTCGTCTGGTTCCGGCTCGCGCGGGCATCAGTGACTCCCCTCGCAGACGGTCAGCCGCCTGCCGTGCAGCAGGATCGAGGCGGCGACGGGCGGGGCGAAGGTGCCGTCAGAACATCGTCGGGTCGGTTCGGATTTCGGGATCAGGGCGTTGAGCGATTCGAGCACCCCCGGCAGGGCCGACAGCGACCGCACCGCCTCGGCGGTGTCCGGGATGGCTTGGCGGATGCGCTCGGTGAGCGCGTCGGAGCTGTCGCGGGCGCCGAGCAGCAGTCGGCTCAACGCTTCGGCGGTGCGCACGATCTCGGTCATCTCCACCGATCCCTTCTGCATGAGGCTCAGGAACTCCTCCATCCGGCTCGCCACCGGCATGAAGATGGAGTGAAAGACCCGCAGGATGTTCTGCAGGTTCTCCGAGCGGCCCCGGAGTTTGTGGGACAGGTCGTCCAGATTCGCCACGATGGTGGTGATGACCGCGGTCCGGTCCTCGGCGTAGGAGGCCAGCGCGCCCAGATCGCGCAGCACCGGGGCCATATCGCCGCCGCCGCCCTCGATCATCGCCACCAGATTCCGCGCGAATCGGTTGTACACCTGCGGATCCGCTTCGCGCAGCAGCGGACGCAGGCCGTTGAAGACGGTGGTGATGTCGAAGGAATCGATGGTGTCGCGCACCGTCTCGCGCGGGTCCCGCGGCGGGCCCGGCGCGTCGGCGGGCAGTACGGCCAGATAGCGCTGGCCGGTGAGGTTCTGGAATCGGATGGCCAACTGATCGCCCTCGCGCAACCGGTGTTCGGTGAGCAGCGTGAGTCGAACGAGCGCCCGATGATCGGCGGTGAGCGAGATATCGGTGATCTTGCCGACCTGTACGCCCCGCACCCGGACGTCGGCGTCGTCCTGCAGCCCGAATACGTCACCGAATTCCGCTCGGTAGGTGAGGGTTTCGCCGCCGACGGGCCGGGTGATCGCCTGCACTACCAGCGCCAGGATGGCGATCACCGCGAGGAGTAGCGCGAGCAGGCGCGCCGCGGCGGCACGGGGTGTTCTCATCGCGCTGCCCCTCCGGTGGCTCGCAGGGGCAGCCCGAAGGCGGGCACACTATCGATCAGGATCTCCACATCGAGCACAACGCCGTCGCCGGACGAACGCAGTGCGCCGTCGATACCCGCGCTGAGATCGGCGACCTGCGCGGGAGTGACTCCGCGCATGGCTTGATTCAGCGGAATCAGCATGTCCAGCAACATGTCCACCGCGCCGGAGGTGGGACCGAGCGCGCCGACGAGTTGTCCGGCGAAGGCGAACACGAGGTTCGACACCTCGGAGATGGTGTCGGACGCCTGTCGGATGTGACGGTCGTCGTCGAGTTCGTCGACCGAGGCGAGCGCGGTCAGGATATTCAGGGCCGACGGCGTGAACGCGGCCGCTCCTTCGGTGGCGTCGGCCACGTCCGGGATCGCCTGATCCAGCGAGACCCGTTGTGTGCGTTGCCAGGTGCGCGCCAGTAGCAGCGCCGATCCGAGCAGGGGCGCGCCCGCCTCGGTCAGTGCGGCCGCGTCTTCGAGCGAAGTCGCGAGCGTCGGGGTCAGCACGTCGGCGACGGCGCGGCCGGATTCGCGCAGAATGCCGGTGACGGTGAAGTTGTCGACGTGGTCGCCGACATCGAGGACCATGCCCTCGGTCAGCGGTACTCCGCCCGCCATCGGCACCAGTTCCAGCGCGGTCGCGCCGAACAGATTCGCCGAGACGAAGCGGATCTGCGTCGTGGTGCTCAGCTCGGTCAGCCGGGGCGCTTCGATGCTCACCCGCACCCGCCGCCGGTCCGGGCCGACCGGGGTGACGTCGACAACCGAGCCGATCGTGCGCCCGCGCAACCGGACCGAGGTGTCGACACCGACACCGTCGCCGAGGCTGACCGCGACGATGTCGAATGCCGCCTGTCCCTCCCGGTTCGGCTCGATCGTGCGCCATGCCGCGGCCAGGAGCACCGCCAGTACCGCCAGCATCACCACCCCGCGCCATCGCAGGCCGCCCCGCGCGGGACCTCGTTCGGCGAACCGCATCGCACGACTCATGGATCGCTCACCCCCCGAATCCGATGCCGGTGTCGAAACCCCACATGACGATGGTCAGCGCCATATCCGCGGTGGCGATCAGCACCAGGCTCGCGCGGATCGCCCGGCCCGAGGCGACCCCGACGCCCTCGGGCCCACCGGTCGCGTAGAAACCCTGATAGGCGTGTACACAAGTGACTATCAGGACGAAGACGACGACCTTGATCAGCGAATACACGAGATCGCGCGGCTCGACGAACATCTGGAAGTAGTGCTCGAAGGAGCCCGCGGCCTGGCCGTGCGCGACGGTGACAGTGAGACGGGTGGTGAGGAAGCCGAGCGCGAGTGCGATCAGATAGGTCGGCACGACGGTGATCACCGCGGCGAGCAGTCGGGTGGACACCACATACGGGATCGGCTCGATGGCCTGGGCCTCGAGCGCGTCGATCTCCTCGGCGATGCGCATGGCGCCGATTTCGGCGGTCATGCGGCACCCGGCCTGCGCGGCGAATCCGACGGCGGCGATGAGCGGCGCCAGTTCGCGCGGATTCGCCAGTGCCGACATGGCACCGGCCAGCGGCCCCATTCCGAGGGTGTCCAGTGCGGTGATGCCGACCAGGCCGATCATCGCGCCCGCCACGACGCCCATCACGACGAGCACCGGGGCGACGCCGCCGCCGACGATCACCGAACGCCCGTTGCCCCACGCCAGATCGGTGAATACGGCGACGACCTGTTTGCGGTAGCGGCGTAGGGCCCACCCGGTGCCGGTGCAGGCGGCGACGCCGAAGCGGAGCTGGAAACCCAACTCCTCCAACGGAGCCCACATCCGATTCGGCCGCAGGGTCCAGCGCAGCCCGCGCGGCCGGTAGGTCGAGGGGCGCGTGGTCCACTGCCCGCCGGGCGCGGCCATCACAGTAGTCCCGTCGGGACGAACAGCAGCACGATCTGCGTGATGATCAGATTCACCACCAGGCAGGCGAGCAGACCGAGTACCACCGCGGCGTTCACGCAGTCGGCCACACCTTTCGGTCCGCCCTGCGCCTGCAGTCCGCGCTGGCTGGCGATCACGGCGACGAGGTATCCGAAGACCGCCGACTTGCCGAGGCAGATGACCAGATCGGTGACGCGAGCGAAGCTGCCGAACGACAACCAGTAGGAACCCGGCGCGACCCCCTGCCCCACCGAGGCGACGAGAAAGCTGGCAAGGATGCTCATCAGGATGACCACCACCGCCAGCATCGGCGCCACCACCGTCATCGCGAGCACTCGCGGCGCGACCAATCGCCGATGCGGGTCGATGCCCATGGTGCGCAACGCATCGATCTCCTCGCGGATCGTGCGGGCGCCGAGATCAGAGGCTATCGCCGACGCGCCCGCCCCGCCCACCAGCAGCGCGGCCGCCAGTGGTGCGATCTGCTGCATGACGCCCATGCCGCCGACCGCACCCGCCATCGATCCCGCGCCGACGTTCTCGGTGAGACTGCCGACCTGCACGGCGATCACCACCCCCATGGGCAGCGAGATCAGAATGGCGGGCAGCAGCGCCACCGAGGCGAAGAACCACGCCTGCACCAGCGCCTCGCGCGCCGGGAAATGTCCGGTAGTCAGATCGGCGATCAGCAGGACGGTGGAGCGTACGCCGAGCCGGACCGTGCGGCCGAATGTGCGTGTGCTGGAAAGGGTTCGCTCCCACAGGGCGCCCGCGACGCCGGGGCGGCTGCCCCAGGTGCGGTCCGACGGCCACGCGACCATCGACGTGTGCTGATCCGACACGTCCACTCCTCGAACGAGATCCGATCGCCACCTGTGCGTCGCCGGTCGAGCGAGAAGCCGAGGGGGAGGCGCGGATTGATAGTTGAGTGTGCATCAGACTATCAATCCAGGAACCAATTCGCAGGCGAATGGATACGAATGATCGGCCGAAACCATACGAAGACTCACGATGATCGGCCGTGCGCTGTCGTGAAGGTGGGTGGTCGCGACGATCGGCCGAACGACGAGGTATCGGACGCTGGCGTATTCGCGGGGTGTTGTCATTTCAGTCCTTGTCGCGGTGCCGCGGTTGGTTGAGGACTGGCAGCAGATAGCGGATGCGGGTATCGATTTCGGCGGCGGTGGCCTGGAAGATCGGGTAGCTGTCCGCGTCGGTGTCACCTGATGCGGCCGGGTCGGGGACGCTCCAGTGGATGTACAAATACATCAAATGAGCTTGATCTGATTGACCGGATTGGGTCTACGACAGGAGTGCGGTGTCCAAGACAAACCGGACAGACACGCCCGACGAGCTGGCTCGCAGCGTGGGGGTGACCGATGCTGTCGTGATCGGGCTCGGTTCCATGATCGGGGCGGGAATTTTCGCCGCCCTGGCCCCAGCGGCGCGGGCGGCGGGATCGGGGCTGTTGCTCGGGCTGGCGATAGCGGCCGTGGTGGCCTACTGCAATGCGACGTCGTCGGCGCGGTTGGCCGCCCGGTATCCGGCCTCCGGCGGCACCTATGTCTACGGGCGCGAACGGCTCGGCGAGTTCTGGGGGTATGTGGCGGGGTGGTGTTTCGTCGTCGGCAAGACCGCGTCCTGTGCGGCGATGGCGCTGACGGTCGGCGCGTACGCGTGGCCCGAGCACACCACCGCCGTCGCTGTCGCGGCGGTCGTCGCGTTGACGGGGGTGAACTACCGCGGCATACAGAAGTCGGCGCTGTTGACCCGGGTGATCGTGTCGATCGTGCTGGCCGTACTCGCCGCGGCGGTTGTCGCGGCATTCACCTCCGAAACCGCCGACGTGGCACGGCTGGAATTCGGTTCCGACATCACGGTTTCGGGGGTGATGCAGGCGGCGGGTCTGTTGTTCTTCGCCTTCGCCGGATACGCGCGGATCGCCACGCTCGGTGAGGAGGTGCGCGACCCGGCGCGCACGATACCCCGCGCGATTCCGCTCGCCCTCGCAATCGCGTTGCTCGTGTACGCGGTGGTCGTGGCCGCGGCGCTGACGGTGCTGGGGCCGCGGGGATTGTCCGAGGCGAGCGCACCGCTGTCGGGCATGGTGCGGGCAGCCGGTGCGGGCTGGCTGGAACCGGTGGTGCGGGTCGGAGCCGTCGTCGCCGCGCTGGGATCGCTGCTGGCATTGATCCTCGGCGTCTCGCGCACGACATTGGCGATGGCCCGCGACCGGCACCTGCCGCACACCCTGGCGGCGGTGCACCCCCGGTTCGCGGTGCCGCACCGCGCTGAGATCGCCGTCGGCGTCATCGTCGCCGTGGCTGCCGCGACCGCCGATATCCGTGTCGCGATCGGATTCTCTTCTTTCGGCGTGCTGCTCTACTACGCCGTCGCCAACGCGTCCGCGTGGACACTGACCGCGTCCGAGGGCCGCCCGGCCAGGGCGATCCCGGTGATCGGGTTGCTCGGATGCCTGACGCTCGCCTTCACACTGCCGCTGACCTCGGTGCTCGCCGGTGCTGGGGTCGTCGCCATCGGCGCCGCGATCTACACCGTCCGCCGCAAGTTCAGCACCGGTTCGCCCGGGCGAGGCCGAGGCCGCCGAGAACCGTGCTGATCAGTCCGACCACCAAGGCCACGTAGGCACCGCCCAGCCCGTTGCCGGTGCCGACACCACCGTCGGAAGTGGCGACAACCAGCCCTCCGATGGCCATGCCTATCGGCCCCGCCACCACTGCCACGACGGCCCCGTTGCCGTTGCCGAAACGACCGGTGGAGCGGGCCAGGGCCAGACCGCCGATGATCACGCCGGTCAGCCCGACCAGTGTCGCCACGATGGCCCCGAGTCGCCCCGAGCTCAAGGTGCCGACGCCGGCGGCGGCGGGCTGGACCGAGGCGTGCGCGGCCGTAGGTGTGGCAAGCGCGAAACCACCGAGCATGGCTGCGACGGCGGCAAGCCGGTGACGTATGGACATGAGGTGCTCCCTCTATCGAACGAATGAACGTTCCTCGATCGTGCTCGTCGGCCGCCCGCCGAACATCGTGCAGCCATGGGCAATTCACGCTGCCGTGGTTGCCGCAACCGACTACCGTGGATGGTGTAGAGGCTGCGAGAAGTACCGCGTGTGCGGTACGCGGCCCATCATCCGGGCGCCGGATTCGCCGCCGCGAAAATCCGGTTATGGTGCACCCATGAGCCAGGGACGTATCGGCGATGGGGCGATCGCCGTCGCGGTCGCGGCGATCCTGCTGGCCACCGGGCTGTCCAAACAACACACCGCCGCGAATCTCGACCCGCTGGGCTACGCGTTGTTGGTAACCGGCGGTCTGGCGCTGGCCGCGCGGCGTTGGGCTCCGGTCACCGTGCTGGCCGTGACCGGGTTGTGCGCGCTGGGATACCAAGCCCTCGGTTTCGACGTGCCCGCCGTCGCGTTCCTGTTCGCGGTGTATGCCGCAGTGCGGGCGGGACACCGCGGGATCACCGTGGCGGCGTCGGTGATCTTGCTGCTCACCCTCCCGCTCGCGGCCCTGGTATCCCTGCACGAGATGGGTGAGGCGCTCGCGCGGGCCAGGGACTCCCTCGAACTGGCCTGGCTGATCGCCGCCGGTGCGGCGGGGGAGGCACTGCGGCAGGCCGAGCGGCGGGCGGACGAGGCCGAGCGCACCAGGGAGGAGACCGCGCGGCGCCGCGCCGACGAGGAGCGGCTCCATATCGCGCGGGAGTTGCACGATTCGCTCACCCACCAGATCTCGGTCATCAAGGTGCAGTCCGAAGCCGCCGTCCACGTGGCCCGCAAGCGGGGCGAAGAGGTGCCGGAGGCCCTGCTGGTGATCCGGGATGCCGGTCGTGAGGCGGCCAGGGAACTGCGCGCGACCCTCGAGGCGCTGCGCGATGACAACAAGAGCCCGCCGCAAGGGCTCGCCGACATCCCGGACCTGGTGCGACGGGCCCGTACCTCCGGTCTGGACGCGACACTGACGATCGAAGGACAACGCCGGGATGTGCCGGCCGCGGTGGACCGGACCGGCTACCGGATCATCCAGGAATCCCTGACCAACATCGCCAAGCACGCCGGGGCCGAGACCGCGACGGTCCGGATCGACTACCGCTCCGACGCCCTGGTCATCCGGGTCGACGACGACGGCAGGGCCACCTCGGACACCGCACCGGTGCCCGGTGTCGGGTTGCTGGGGATGCGCGAACGGGTCACCGCTCTCGGCGGTCGCCTGCGGGCGGCGCCGCGCGGCGAGGGCGGCTTCTGCGTACGGGCCGAACTACCGGTGGACTCAGCGTCATGATCCGTGTCCTGCTGGTCGACGACCAGCCGCTCATTCGCAGCGGATTCCGCGCGCTGCTCGACCTCGAGGATGACATCGAGGTGGTGGCCGAGGCCGCCGACGGGAACGAGGGCCTGGCGCTGGCCAGGCAACACCTGCCCGACATCGCGCTCATCGACATTCAGATGCCGGTCATCGACGGTATCGAGGCGACCCGCCGCATCGCCGAGGACCCGGCCCTGGCCGGGGTGCACGTCGTCATCCTGACCAACTACGGCTTGGACGAGCACGTCTTCAACGCGTTGCGCGCCGGCGCGGCCGGATTCCTCGTCAAGGACATCGAGCCGGAGGATTTCCTGCACGCCGTACGCGTCGCCGCACGCGGCGACGCGCTGCTCGCGCCGTCGATCACCCGCCGACTGATCGACCGGTACGTCACCCAGCCGCTCGACACCGGCACCGGCGCGGGGCTGAAGGAACTGACCAATCGCGAACGCGAGGCCGTAGCCCTGGCCGCGCGAGGGCTGTCCAACGACGAGATCGCCGACCGGATGGTGATCAGCCCGCTGACAGCGAAAACCCATATCAATCGAGCCATGACCAAGCTCCACGCCCGCGACCGCGCCCAACTCGTCGTTCTCGCCTACGAATCCGGCCTGGTAACCGTCGGGACGCGATGGAAGTGAGAGCCTCGGGATCTCGTACCTACGCGGAGTGGGCGACCAGTACCGGGCAGTGGGCGTGCTGGACCAAGAAGTTGCTGGTGGAACCGAGTAACAGGCCGGTGAACCCGCCGCGTCCGCGATTGCCGACGACCACCAATTGGGCGGATCTCGACCATTGCGTCAATTGCTGTGTCGGCCCGGCCAGATACACCTTGCGGGTGATCGCGACATCGGGGTATTTCTCCTGCCATCCGGCCAGGCGCTCGGCGAGGATGGCGGCCTCCGCGGTCTCCATCTGGTTCGCGTCGATTGCCAGGGATTGTTCGCCCGCGAATTTGCCTGCGTCCCAGTCGCTCCAGGAGTGCACCGCGACAAGTTCGGCGCCGCGCAGGGAGGCCTCGGCGAATGCTGCCGCGATCGCGGCTTCGCTGACGGGACTGCCGTCGATGCCGACCACGACCGGGCCGTCGTGGCGAAGATTCTGCTCTGTGCCGGTGGCGCGGACGACGACGGTGGAACCGTGTCCGTGACTGGTCACCGCGAGCAGTGTCGAGCCCAGGTGCGCGAAGGTACCCGCGTTGCCGGTGGCGCCGAGCACCACCAGGTGTGCGGTCTTCGAGTGATCGATCAGCAGGCGGGCGGGTGAGTCGTCGGAGATCTCGGTATCGACCTCGAGTTGGGGCGCGACCTGTCGGGCCACCGCGGCCGCGTTCGCGAGAACCGTTGTGCCGTGGGCGCGAACCGCGTCGATGACCGAAGGTGTCATGACGTCATGGCTGCCCGCCGTCGAGCTCACCATCAGGAGATCGATTCCGTACACGATATGCAGTGGGCGGTGGCGCTGCCCGGCGGTCTCGGCTGCCCAGCGCAGGGCCAGATCGCTACCTTCGGAACCGTTGACGCCGACCACGATCGGGGCCGACTGCTGCGAATCCGGGTCGTCTCGGTGGGAATTCACTCGGTGGGAATTCATCTGTGCGGCCTTTCGGGACTCGGGGGTATCGATTTCGGTACTAATCTCGGGGGATTCCGACATGTTTCGGGCTGGTCTCGGACGCGGGGTCCGCACGTCCTCGTCGTACTACGCGCGGGTGTGGCGTGCGGACTCAGGTTCGAGCCGCGTCGGTGGTCGGGACGGCGACGCGTTCGACGCGCTGTTTGATGCCCTGCAACATCTTCCGCTCCATCACCCAACTTCCCGGCTCCATGATCAATCGGTTGAACAGCCGAACCGGAGCGGAGGCGGTCGGTGTCGCGATGCGGTTGCGGCTGACCAACCTGGTTCCGGTGTGCTGCGGGTAGAGCCCGAACGCCCAGACCCAGTTCCCGTCGCTCGAGCTGAACACGAGTGCGCGTTCGGGATCGAGGACGGCCACGCGCATCGTCGGGCCGCTCTTACCGAGTGTGAAAGTGTCACCCACGGTGAGGTTCTGGAATTGGGGCAGGATTTCCTCGGCGCTGTGCATATCCAACCCGAGGAGATTCTCGATCCAGTCGTAGGTGTATGCGCCGCCTCGGCCCGGGCCCAACTGGACCAGCCACGGCCAGATCGCAGGGGGTGCGGCGTCGATGGTGACGGCCCTGGTGGCGACGATGTCCGGCGCGGACAGCAGCTCGTCTCCCGGCATGGTTCGAGTTACCTCGTCGGGCGTCGTGCCCCAGTTCAGGCACCTCTCGCGCAGCAGCACTTGGTAGCCTACCGTCAGGCCGACAAGGTAGGTCCCGAGCCCGATCGCGCACGCGGTGGTCGTCTTCATAGGCATGCCGATCTCACTGTCGATCTTCGGTGATGCGACCGCCGAAGGCGAGCTGATCGCGATCCCAGCGGGCGAGTCTGCGGCGTGTCAGGAGCCCGGTGGCG
This sequence comes from Nocardia sp. NPDC005366, assembly GCF_040606855.1. Taxonomy (NCBI): domain Bacteria; kingdom Bacillati; phylum Actinomycetota; class Actinomycetes; order Mycobacteriales; family Nocardiaceae; genus Nocardia; species Nocardia sp. NPDC005366. Next base: position 2,446 of record NZ_JBEXFQ010000022.1, on the reverse strand, counting down.
CCGTGGACCAACAACCATCCGCTCACCCACACACCGACCAAGAGAACTGTTGCCGCGCCGATCCCGGACAGCGCGGCTGCCTCGGGTTCGCGAGGTGTGCTGGTGAGCTTGCCATCGGGCTCCAACCATACCGTCACATGCTCGCCGAGGGTGGCGCTGCGCGGTACGTCGAGCGTGGCAGTGCGGGTTTGCCCGGCGTCGGTCCAGCTGACCGTTGCCTCGGAGTGGCGACCCCGGTCCGTCGGAGCGGCGGTGATCGTAGCCACGACGGCGCTTTTCGTCGCGTGCTCGGTCCGGATCTGTGCGGCATTCGAGGAGTACACCTGGGTGCCGATCGCGCAAGACAGCGGCACCGCGACGACCCCGGCCAGCACCACCACGATGCGGAGGACGGATTCGACGCGGTCGGAAGGCCGCATCAGCGGATTCGAACTCCACGGTCGCATCAACCACATGCGCGCGATTCGAGTCCATGAGTCGTGAAATGTGATGGTCGAGCTGCCAGACATCCCGGGCAACCTCTCCTCGGTAGTTTCGCCAGTCAGCAATTGCGCGTCGCCGAGCGCGTCGGCATCGAGTCCGTGGCCTGGGGGTGGACTCGGCGACCGCGACACCCCAATGGAGCGGGCACACCGCGCACGCAAATCGTCATGGTTGGAGCGTGCCGGACTCGATGGTCGTCGGTGAGAGGAATTCTGCCCCGCAGTCGGGGACCAACGGATTCAACCGTCGACCGCACCGGGGCCGGTCGCCGAACAGGGGTCGTCGTGCCGGGGCGGCCGTATGGCGATACCGTGCGGCGGTGAGTTCACCGGTCAGTCCCCCCGAGATTTTGACGACAGCTGCCGCGCACGCCTATCGCGACGTGCCATCGGCCGCACCCGATGACACCGTCGGCGAGGTACTCGCTCGGATGAGGGGGCGACGGTTCGCCAGTGTCGCTGTGGTCGCGATCTGCGAGGGCGAGCGATTGGCGGGGCTGCTCACGATCGAGAATCTGCTCGCGGCCGACGATCACGCGACGATGGCAGAGGTGATGGATCCCGACCCCCCGACGGTGGCCGGGCATCAGGATCAGGAGCATGCCGTCTGGGAAGCGTTGCGTCACGATGAACCGGGTTTGGCGGTCATCGACGCGGATCGGAACTGGATGGGCGTGATCCCGCCACAGCGGTTGCTCACGGTATTGCTGGGAGAACACGACGAGGATGTCGCGCGGTTGTCGGGTTACCTCGCTTCCACCGCGGGAGCTCGGTCGGCGAGCACCGAATCCGTCGGCCTGAGGCTGTGGCATCGCCTTCCGTGGCTGCTGGTCGGATTGGTCGGCGCGATGCTGGCGGCAGGATTGGTCGACGCTTTTCAAGCGCAACTGGAACGCCAAGTCCTGGTCGCCTTCTTCATCCCCGGAATCGTCTACCTGGCCGATGCGGTCGGTACTCAGACAGAGGCCTTGGTCATCCGCGGCCTGTCCGTCGGGGTAGGGATCAAACGCATTCTCTGGCGCGAATCCGTCACCGGCTTGCTGATCGGCGCGCTGATAGCCGTCGTCGCGTACCCGCTGACCTTGCTGTTCTGGCACGATGCCGCGGTATCCGCGGCGGTAGGTTTGTCGCTGTTGTCGGCTTGTTCGGTTGCCGCCGCGGTGGCGATGGTGTTGCCGTGGTCTTTTTCGAAGTTCGGGGTCGATCCCGCGTTCGGGTCTGGGCCGCTGGCGACGGTGATCCAAGATCTGATATCGATCTTCGTCTACCTGACTGTGAGCTCGATAATCGTCGGTTGAGACCGATCAGGGCTCGACTCCGGTCGTCGCCTTCATTCGATGGGGAATGTCGCGGGGTATTCCCCGCGAAGTACGGCGTTGATGCGCTCGGGTAGGACTTCGAAGACGTGGTCGAGTTGGCCCGGCGAAAACAGTTGTGCGAGGGCGGTGGTCACCGCGCCGGCCAGGGCGGGCACTTCTGCCGGGTCGATTTCTGCCGTGGCGGCGAACTGGGCTACGAAAGAATCCAGGTCGTGCGGTTTCGGGACACCCGCGGGCTTCCAGCCTTCGTAGAACAGTCCGCGAAAGAGTTCGGGAAGCTGAGCGCTCAAGTGCGCGGAGTTGACCACCGGCAGGTGGTCGCGCACCGTGTGCAGCCATGCCCGCACGAGTCGATAGGCGAACGCCGGGTCCTCGGTGCCGACGGCGACGACGATATCGCTGAGCCAATCGTGTGCTCGACGTAACGCTGGGGCGAATGGGTCTGTCGAATACATCGAGGTCTCCTTATCGCGGGATGGCGGCGCGCCGCCCACGGTCGGGACGACTGTGGGCGGCGCGGTGCGGATCATGTGCTGACGGTGAGTGTGTCTCCGTTGGTGTCGAGGTTGATTTTGACGGTGTCGCCGTCGGTGATGTCGCCGGCGAGTAGTGCTTTGGCGAGGGTGTCGCCGATGGATTGTTGGA
>NZ_JBEXFQ010000021.1:0-145777 GCF_040606855.1 Nocardia sp. NPDC005366 | reverse complement strand
CCACACGGTATGACAAGTTGGCCATCACCTACCGCGCCGGAGTCGTCCTGGCCCTGATCGTGGAGTGGCTCAGGTCATTGGGAGACAGAACCTAGCTCAGAGCGAACTCCCGAGCGGCGCGCAATACAAGCGACGACGTCCGTTAAATAGATGGTGTTCGCCGAGGGCCCCAGTTCAGGTGCGCGTTGCGACCGCGCTGATAGGGGTGCGGGAAATTCGCGACTATCGTGTCGATCCCGCCGAGGGTGACGTATTCGAGCGGCAGCTGATGGTACAGGGATTCGCGGTTTTCGATCGCCGGATCGATGGCGCAGCGGTCTGGCGCTGGGTCCCGGCAGGCTTGCTAGTCCAGGTGGGCACGCCGCGATGCTGGCGGTTCAGGAGCACCTGGTCGGTGACCGCCGGGAGTTAATCGAAGGAGCTGTGCCTGCTCGGCAGCAGCCGTGCGGTCACGTCCGGGGAGGGCGGCGGCAAGTGCGGCATCGGCAGCCGGAACTATGGCGTAGTCGGTGCCTGGCAGCATCAGGGTCGGTGCGGTGATGTGCGCCAACTTCATGACCGTTGCTAGTGCCGCATCCAAGAAGGTTGATGCTGAAACCCCGGCTCGGGGTGGCGGGTTGATCATCGGCGTGTGACCGGTGATGCTGCTGGTGGAGGTGGTGCCGGTGGCTCGGAAGCCGGATGTGTTCGTCAGAGCGGTGACGCCCGAGGAGGGTCGCAAGCTGGCTCAAATCGCGCGGCGCAGCAAGCAGCCGGTCCGGATGCGGCGGGCAGTGGTGGTCATGGCGTCGGCGCAGCATCAGCCGGTCGGGTTGATCGCGAAGCTGATGCAGGTGTCGGAGTCGTATGTGCGGCAAGTGATCCACGACTTCAACGAGAGGGGGTTCGATGCTTTGGACCCAAAATGGAGCGGGGGCAGGCCGGCGAAGACCGATCAAGCGATGCGTGACCGGATCTGCCGAATCGCCCGGTGCTGCCCCCGTGATCTGGGCTGGCCGTTCTCGACGTGGAGTCTGTCGAAACTCGCGGATGTGTTGCGGGCTAACGAGATCGCCGACATCAGCCGCAAAACGCTGCGGCGAATCCTGAAAGCCGGCGGGGTGTCGTGGCAGGCCACGAAAACGTGGAAGGCCAGCAACGACCCGGAATTCACCGAGAAGATGAACCGCGTCGTGGGTCTCTACGACCATCGGCCCGACGACGGGCGCGTGGTCTGTGTCGATGAGTTCGGGTCGCTCAATCTGCAGCCCCGCGCTGGCCGCGGTTGGTTCACTCGCCGCCGGCCGAAACGGTTGCGGGCGACCTACAATCGGACTCAGGGTGTGCGGCACATGTTCGGTGCCCTGGACCTGCGCAGCGGCCAGTTGTACTACCGGATCCGCGACCGCAAACGCTGGACTGAGTTTCTGGCGTTCCTCAAGACGCTGCGAGCTCGTTGGCCCGGCGAAAAGTTGTACCTGATTCTGGATAACTACTCGGTCCATAAGCGTCGTGAGGTGCGGGAATGGTGTGCTGCCAATGGAGTCGAGCTGGTGTTCCTGCCGACCTACTCGTCCTGGTTGAACAGAATTGAGTGCGAGTTCGCCGCCCTGCGCTACTTCGCATTGAACGGCACCGATCACCGCAGCCACGACGAGCAGGACGCGGTGATCGGTGACTACCTCCGCTGGCGCAACCAGCATGCTGGACAGGTCCGCGACTTCGCCGTCGGCTCCAAGATCCGGCACCCGGATTACCTACTGAACGTTGCGTGACGCGGCACTAGCGCGCAGGGGCAGCGGGGCCGCGCAGGCGAGCCAGGTCCCGTCCGCGAGTACAGCGCCCCGGCCGGAGTCGTCGCGTGGCTTGGTCACCTTCCAGCTCTCGGCAGAGTGCTGGGGTAGTCGAAGATGTCGTCGTCATTCTCGAATGCGGGCTGGACCTCGAACTTGAACTTATTGCTGCTGAACTGCACCCGGGCCATGCGGGTACGCATGGTGTTCGAGCCCTGCCCGGGGACCGAACTGGCTCAAGAAGTCACCAACCGGCTCGGCGCGATGCGCCGAGCCGACCCATCGTCAGGCTGCGTTTGTCATGTGTCTCATCAACGACACAGTGTGTTCGCCCACCGTGTGGTACATCTCCACAGTGGAGATAGCAGCCGTGGTCGTTTCAGTGTTCGCCCTGGGCGTGTCTGGGACCATTTCCATACGCGCACTGAAGATTTCACGCCATCAGAACGAGACTCGAATCCTCATCGACCTGTTCACCGAGCATCGCTCCCCGCATCTTGCCGAAGCACGAGTATTCGTCCACGAACAACTACGACACTTCAACCCAGCACAGGGATTCGAGGCGATTCCGCCCGACAAGCGGAACATGGTCCGAGACCTCGCTTGGTTCTACGACAACCTTGGTGTCCTGGTCCACCACGACGTTGTCGACCTTGCGCCGATCTCCGGCTACCTGGGCGGCTCCGTCCTGGATATCTGGCCGAAAATGAAACCGTTTGTGCTGGCTGAACGTGAGAAGCGCCGGATCGCGGGGACCACTGACCCAACCAGATGGCAAGCGTACTTCGAAATGCTGCACGACCGGATCAGCAAGCACCCGCCCGAGCAAGCACGAAGCTGATCCACGCGGAGCCAGAGAGTCTCGCGGTCGCGAAGGTGGTCCCCGAGCTGAACCAGGCGGCTGTACCGATAGTGACGCGCGGATCTACCGGCTCCGTGCGCCGGTGACTGAGATCCGTTGGTGCAAGTATGCCTCCTGACGCATACTGCCTGGCACTGCTGCACAAAGGCCGTAGACTAGCCCTGCTCCATCGCGCAGGAGGGCCAGTTGGGGGGAACAATGACTGCAGCATTCTTCGCCGCGTTGGCTGGCTTGGTCGGAGTCATGATCGGGCGGTTGTGGGATACACGATCCGAATCGACTCGCTGGCGTCGTGATCAGAAGACTGCTAGCTATCAACGTGTAATCGAACAGTTCCAAGCCACCTACGAAGCGGTTCGTGTAGTCGCCCTGACCGATACCGACGCCGCAGCATTCCAAGCCCTGATCGAGCACACCCGTTCTGGCGGGTTCGCGGCCTGGGACAGCGCAGTAGCCGCCGTGTGGCTCCACGGGTCGACTGACGTCGTCGTCGCGGTCACCGATCTCGACGAAGCCCTCGGGGCTTTATTCTCCGCCGCAACCGACCGACGGATCCAAAACCGCACCGAGTGGAACCAGGCGCGCCAGCCGGCAGGGGCTGCTTTCGAACAATTCGTCAGCGCGGCGCGCAGGGAGCTCGACCTTCCCCCGGCCCCTGTGAGAGTGTTCCCCTCTGCACAGACGCTCCCGACAACCGGGCACGACTCGGCCGAGCGGTCGGCCTAATGTGATCTATTCAGGTCAATTGGGGTGCGGGAGGCGCGGGAGTCGGTCGTGTCCATTTGAGGTGTGGGGGATTCGCTGCCCCGATGTCCTCAGCCAGTTGTTGGCGAAGCGCGGCGCCCAAACTGCGCAGAGTCTGTGACTCGTCCTCTGATAGCGCCGCGGTACTGAATGACCCTGTGGCTCCGTAGTTTTTGTACGCAGCCTCGGCGAGGGCTGTGGTGAGACGGAAGTACCGTTCTCGTGCATCTGGCGTGAGGTAGAGCCCACCTGATTCGGGGCCGTAGTGCCAGGCGAAGAACTCATCGATGAAGCCGTGTAGATCTTGGCGCGTCGGCGGGGCTTCTGTGGGCGGCCAGTATCTTGGCAGATTCCTCGACGCATAGAACAGGGCCTGGTAGCACTGGACGCGTTTGTTCTGAAGGGTTTGGTCGTACGTATGCTCAAGTGTCATCCGCATGGTCGTGCGTGTGGTCGCGAATGCCACGGCGCTAGCGACGATGGAGCCGAGGATCGCTCCGAGTACACCGACAAGTAGAACCATGGCGACTCCCTCGCGTTCCCTCCCGCACTGCGAGCTTTCATTGTGGCAGAAGGGTTTCAAAGGTGCGGCGGCTTTGCGGAGCCCGACATGGTCCATCATCTCAGCCCGCCAGACGGATCGACCCGAACGCGGTGACGCTCGCTTTCAAGTCGACTACCGACCGTCCCACCTTGTGCCGCGGTCGTCCGTTGACCTTCGCCAGCTGGTAGAACATCTCCGGAACCGTACGACCTCGTCTGTGGTCGTACGCACGACATGTGACAAGACGGTGACACCCGCGCGGTGTCAACGGCACGCGAATCGTGGATCTGGCACGGATTGCGTGATTGCCCCTTGCCGGATTGCCAACGGGGGCTTGGTGATCGATGATGTCGCCGGTGTCGTGATCTCGGACCGTTGGAAGTGTGTTCCCGCACCTGCAAGGGTTGCGGATCGATCGTGTGTCCTCGGTCGGGGCACGGGCGTCGCCTGAACTGGGCCGGTCGCGTGGTAGGCGGCATGTGCGGGACGTCCAGATCAGCGACGGCACCACGACACACCGGCACGGGCGAACTTGCGTTGTAACAGGCGAAGCGTGCGAACAGTCTCCTCGTCCCCGAGCCGTGTGGTGATCGACCACTCCACGCCCGCGCCGAAAACATCGCTGGCTTGACGGTGGGTGCGGGTTGTAAGGAGAGGTGACATCGTCGTCTCCCTCCCCGTATACGGGCATTCAAGGAGTGTGTAACCGACATCTCAGCCCGGCCAGCGCCGCCATGGTGCTGGACAACGAGTTCATGACCGGCTCGGTACTGCACGTCGAGGGCGGTCACCGCCTCATCTGACAGGCACCGGTCAGATGAGGCTATGAGCCGGTTACTGACTTGGCTGCGGAATGTCGACGTCGCAGTCATCGATCTTCGGGTTCAGACCGAGATAGTTGAGCGGGCCCGCGATGATGGTCACCGCGATCGTCCCTGTGCTCGCGCAGTTGGTCGGCGCGCTGTTGTAGTAGTCGCGCTGGGCGCCCGCGATGACGCCGATGATGAGCCACACGAAGAGCAGGACCGCGAATCCGCTGGTCGTTCTCGAGCGGCGGGTTCTTCGTCCGTCGTTGGCATAGGTTCTCATATCGGCTCCATAAGTCGAATGTCGTTCGGTTGGTGTGTATTCGGTGTCGGGCGACTTGTCGGCGCCGGTCAGTGGTAGTCGCGGCGGCCGCCGATGGTGTGCCCTGTTCGGCCGGACGACGGATTACCTGATTTCGGGACGTGCGTGAGACGTGAGCGTCGCGCGAGCAATCGCGCGGCGAATGATGATCCTCCGAATCTCAATAAGGACCAGGTTGTTCCCTTAAGTAGACGCTTGCGTAGCCCCGATGTCAACGGTGTAGGTCTACGATAGATGTCTACATCGTTTCGTTACCGGTGTGGTGGTCGTGTCGACCGTCGAAATGGGTCGACTCCGAGGAGCAAGACCACGAGACAACGAAATGGCCCGTGCTCATCGAGTACGGGCCATCCATGACGTGAAGGGAGCCCTCAGCGGAGCGGCGATTTCGCTCTGTTTCGCACCAAGTGTCGGTTTGGGCCGAGCATTTCGCGCGGTATGGTCGATGCGGTGAGCGGGGACGAACGCGCGATGCCGCTGGACAGGGTGGCACGGCGAGTACTGAACGGGCCGGCCCGCGAGCGCCGGTACGTCATCGGAATCGCGGGGCCGCCTGGAGCGGGGAAATCGACGCTGGCGAACGCGCTGCGCGAGGCGTTCGGGGCCGAGCGCGGCGGCCGGATCGCCGAAATCGCCCCGATGGACGGCTACCATCTGTCGAACGCGGAACTGCTCGGGCGGGGAGCTCTGGCGCGCAAGGGCGAGCCGGACACCTTCGACGCCGCGGGATTCATCGACAACCTGCGACGGCTGCGCGATACCACTATCGGGCAACCGGTGCCGTGGCCTACCTTCGACCGTCGCGTCGAGGAGCCGACACCGGCGGGTGTCGTGTTCACCCACCAGCGAATCGTCGTCACCGAGGGCAATTACCTGCTGTTCGACGGTGCGTGGTCGGGGGTGCGCGATCTGCTCGACGAGCGCTGGTACCTGGACGCTGATCGCGATGTCCTGGAGCGGCGGTTGCTGCGCAGGCATATCCGGGGTGGACGCAGCACCGACGCCGCGCGCGCGAAGGTCCGCGACAGCGATATGCGCAACGCCGATCTGATCGCGCGGACACGGGCGCGCGCGGACCTCGTCGTGCGCGAACGACACGGCGGGTACTACGAGGTGCTGCGCTGAGCCGAGAATCGGGGTAGCTCGATATTTCCCGGTGCGTGCGGTCCGGTCTCCCGCGCCGGTCGGCCGATCATGGATGGATGAAGGAACCTCGCGGAATCTCGGGTCTAGGCGGCGCGCTGCGCAAGATTCTCGGCGTGGTGTTCGCCCTGCTGATCTTCTACGGCGTCCCCTTCGACTGGGGTGCGGGAGGGGATTGGCCGAGCAAGATATTCGGGCTGTGCGCCTTCCTGGCCGGAATCGGCGGACTGATCTGGGTGACGTGGCGGCACGTGCTGCGGTACCTGGAGGAGCCTGCGGCGACGGGCGGCCGGGTTGAAGGCATCCTGCTGCTGCTCTGTGTCGTCGCGATGTTCTTCGCGCTGTACTACTACCGCATCGCCGTGCGGTATCCGGGGCAGTTCGACGGAATCGTCACCCGCACCGACGCGCTGTACTACACCATCGTCACCCTCGGGACCGTCGGCTTCGGCGATATCCACGCCACCGGTCAGGCCGCCCGCATCGCCACCATGATCCAGATAGTCTTCGACCTGGTCGTCATCGGCACGCTGCTGGCCATCGCCAGTTCCGGCATCACCCACCGAATCCAAGCCGCCGCCGAACGGACGACGCGGGGCGACGAGCCGCCCGCGGCTGATCCAGGGGTCTAACGGTTGCCGCGATACCAGCGGATGAGCGCGTCGGTGGAGGAATCGGCCTGGGGAGCCGGGTCTTCGGCGGAGGTGAGCAGGGGAGCCAGTTCGAGGGCCTGCTGTTTCCCGAGTTCGACGCCCCACTGGTCGAAACTGTCGATGCCCCAGACGGTGCCTTCGACGAAGACCTGGTGCTCGTAGAGCGCGATGAGCTGGCCGACCACCGCCGGGGTGAGTTGCGGGGCGAGAATCGCGGTGGTGGGGCGATTGCCCGGCATCACCTTGTGCGCGACGACCTTCGGATCGGTTCCCTCGGCGGCGATCTCGTCGGCCGTCTTGCCGAAGGCGAGCACCTTGGTTTGGGCGAACAGGTTGCTCATCAGGATGTCGTGCATACTTCCGCTGCCGTCGATCGTCGTCAGATCGTCGGTGGGGCGCGCGAATCCGATGAAGTCGGCGGGAATCAGGCGGGTGCCCTGGTGCAGCAGCTGGTAGAAGGCGTGCTGGCCGTTGGTACCCGGCTCGCCCCAGAAGATCTCGCCGGTCGAGGTGGTGACCGGGCTGCCGTCGAGCCGCACCGATTTGCCGTTGGACTCCATGGTGAGCTGTTGCAGGTAGGCGGGGAAGCGCGCCAGATCATTCGAATAGGGCAGCACGGCCCTGGATTCCGCGCCGAAGAAGTTCGAGTACCAGATCCCGAGCAAGCCGAGCAGCACCGGTGCGTTCGATTCCAGCGGCGCGGTCGCGAAGTGCGTGTCGACGGCGTGCATTCCGGCGAGGAACTCACCGAAACGCTCCTTGCCGATGGTGGCCATCACCGACAGTCCGATGGCCGAATCCACCGAGTAGCGTCCGCCGACCCAATCCCAGAAGCCGAACATATTGGCGGTGTCGATACCGAATTCGGCCACCCGACCGGCATGGGTGGAGACCGCGACGAAATGTCTCGCGACGGCGTCCTCGCCGAGCGCGGCCACCAGCCAGCGCCGCGCGGCGGTCGCGTTGGTCAGCGTCTCCAGCGTCGAAAAAGTCTTGGAGGCAACGATGAACAGCGTGGTCGCGGGATCGAGGCCGTCGAGTTTCGACACCAGATCCGCCGGATCGACATTGGAGACGAACCGTGCGCCGATACCGGCGTCGGCGTAGTGCCGCAGTGCCTGGTGCACCATGACCGGTCCCAGATCCGACCCGCCGATACCGATGTTGACCACGGTGTCGATGCGTTCGCCGGTCGCGCCGCGCCACTCGCCCGAGCGCAGCCGGTCGGTGAATTCGCCCATCCGCCGCAGCACTTCGCGCACCTCGGAACCCGCGTCGGCGCCGTCGATCTCCATCGACGCGCCTTCGGGCAGGCGCAGCGCGACATGCCCGACCGCTCGGTCCTCGGAGGTGTTGATATGCGCGCCGGCGAACATCGCGTCGCGATGTTCGGGCACGCCCGCCTCGCGCGCCAATTCGACCAGCAGGTGCAGGGTTTCCCGCGTGACGCGATGTTTACTGAAGTCGATGTGCAGGTCACCGACCTCGACTGTCAGCTCACGTCCTCTGGCCGGATCCGCGGCGAAGATATCTCTGAGATGAAGTTCGGAGATACCGCCGAAATGGTCGCGCAGTTTCCGCCAGGCCGCCGACGCGGTGATGTCGCTGCTCACGTCGCCGAGGGTACAAGCAGGCCGGTCCCGCCGCACCCTCGACACCGTCGAATCGGCGCTGTTCCCTGTCCCCCCAGGACCCTGGGCGGCAGGTGGGAGGCGGCGCGGCCGAGAGGTGAACATTTTTGTCGCTGGCGCGAGCGGGCGCGAAAAGAACTCGGCACGGGCGTACCCAACTAGGCTGACGACATGGCGTCCGAAAGTGAACTTCTCCAATCCGTACCGACCTCCCTGTGGATCGGCGGCCCCGTCGAGGCAACCGGGGGCGGCACCTTTCCCGTGCACAATCCGGCTACCGGGGAGGTGCTGACGCGGGTCGCCGATGCCACGCCGGAGGACGCGGCGCGGGCACTCGACGCGGCGTCCGCGGTGCAGGCCGAATGGGCCGCGACGCCCTCGCGTGAGCGCGGCGAGATCCTGCGCACGGTCTTCGAGCGCATCACCGCGCGGGCCGAGGAATTCGCGCTGCTGATGACCCTCGAAATGGGTAAAGCCCTGCCGGAGAGCCGCAACGAGGTGCGCTACGGCGCCGAGTTCTTCCGCTGGTTCGCCGAGGAGGCGGTGCGGGTGCACGGCCGCTACCTGCACGCACCGTCGGGAACCGGTCGGATCGTCGTGCACAAGCAGCCGGTCGGACCGTGTCTTGCCATCACCCCGTGGAACTTCCCGCTGGCCATGGGCACCCGCAAGATCGGGCCCGCGCTGGCGGCAGGCTGCACGATGATCGTCAAACCCGCCTCGGAGACCCCGCTGACCATGCTGCTGCTCGCGCAGTTGTGCAGCGAGGCCGGACTGCCCGACGGGGTGCTGTCGGTGATCACGACATCGCGTTCCGGTGCCGTGACGGGCCCGCTGCTCAACGATCCGCGACTGCGCAAGCTGACCTTCACCGGTTCCACCGAAGTCGGCAAGAAGCTCATCGAGGCCTCCGCGCACGGCCTGCTGCGCACCTCGATGGAACTCGGCGGCAACGCGCCGTTCGTCGTCTTCGACGACGCCGATATCGACGCCGCGGTGCAGGGGGCGATGCTGGCCAAACTGCGCAACGGCGGCGAGGCGTGCACCGCCGCGAATCGCTTCCACGTGCAGAACGGCGTGCTCGAGGAGTTCACCGCCAAATTCGTCGAGGCGGTGGCGAGTTCGGTCACGCTCGGCCCTGGCACCGATCCGAGCACCACGCTCGGCCCGCTCATCAACGAGGATCAGTTGAACACTGTCGGTGAACTGGTCGACGACGCGGTCGCCGCCGGTGCGCAGGTGCGGCTGGGCGGGAAGGCCCCCGGCGGTCCCGGCTGGTTCTACCCCGCGACGATCCTCACCGATGTGCCGCCGCACGCGCGGATCCTGACCGAAGAGGTATTCGGCCCGGTGGCCCCTATCGTCGGTTTCGATACCGAGGAACAGGGTCTCGCCGCCGCGAACGACACCGAATTCGGCCTGGTCAGCTACGTCTACACGCGTGATCTCGACCGGGCGCTGCGGGTCGCGGAGGGGCTGGAATCCGGCATGGTCGGGGTGAACCGCGGCGTGATCTCCGATCCGGCCGCGCCGTTCGGCGGTGTCAAGGCCTCCGGCTTCGGTCGCGAGGGCGGTATCGAGGGCATCGAGGAATACCTCGCGACCAAGTACATCGCCCTGACCTAGGACCGAGGCGACGGACCGAGGCGACAGACCGAGGCGACGGACCGAGGCGACCCGGCACCGCGGTGCTCGGGTAAGCCTCGGCGGCGGAATCGACCCGAAAAGAGCGACCGCCCCGGGGATGGACACCCGGGACGGCCTCTGGGAAGCGGTGCTCTTTCGATCACCGCGAGTTCGTGGCGCCGCGCACGGCGGCGGAATGGCTCAGTGGCCGAGACGGCCGCGTCCGAGGCGCAGCAGCAGCATGGCGAGGGTGTGGCCTTCCTGGCCCAGCTCGCTGAAACGTTCCAGCACCTTCATCTCACGACTGTGTACCAGCCGCGGGCCGCCGGACGCCATCCGGGTACGCCCGATGATCCGCGAGATCTCGGTACGCCGCTTGATGGCCGCGAGGATCTCGGCATCGAGCTGGTCGATCTCCTTGCGGAGTTTGTCGATCTCCGCTTCGGACTGCGGCAACGCCGCATCGGACCCGGTAGTCGTGGCAGGGGTGCTCATCATTCATCTCCTCGTGTCAGAACATGGATCGGACGGGTAGGGCTGCTCGTTACCCGTCCGGTTCTTTCACCGTGAAACAGATCTGGTGGGGCTTTCCATGGTCCCCCAGGGGAAGTGCGCTCAGCTACAGGGCCGCGATCGCCGATGTTCGGCAGATAGCCGAATCCGAAACATCGCCAGCATCGCGGCAGCGCTCATCATGACGTCAGTGTGCCACGGCTCGGAAGCAATGCAAAACGCTCGATTTTGTGAATCTCCTGAGAGAAACCATCGCATTTACCGCGCGGTTGTCACCCGCCGTTCACTGAATGTTAGCCGACTCGGCCTTCCCGGCGTTGACCCGGTCCGGGACTTCATCTCTGTCGGTGGCCGCCGGTAGCGTGGATGGGCAATGGACATCACGGTGGCTCCTCATACGCAGGCCGGGCAGGACCGGCACCTCGACGCGACCCCGGAATCGCAGGTCGACGATGGTCGCACCGGGGCGGCCGGGCAGTCCGGCGAACTCGCGCCACCCGTAACGGGCCTTTCCCTGGCCGAACAGGCCCAGCGCAGGGCCGACGATCAGCAGCGCCGTCGACTCGAACATGATCAGCACCGTGCCGAGGAGGCCGAGCGGCTGCTGGAAGGGCTCAACCCCCAGCAGCGCGCGGCCGTCGTGCACACCGGTGCACCGCTGCTGATCGTGGCCGGCGCCGGTTCGGGCAAGACCGCCGTGCTCACTCGCCGGATCGCGTATCTGCTGGCGGCGCGGGGTGCGACGCCGGGCCAGATCCTCGCCATCACCTTCACCAACAAGGCCGCCGCCGAGATGCGCGAGCGGGTCACCGGCCTGGTCGGCCCGCGTGCCAGCACCATGTGGGTCTCGACATTCCACTCGAGTTGTGTGCGGATCCTGCGTATGCAAGCGGCCCTGCTGCCTGGGTTGAATTCGAATTTCTCGATTTACGACGCCGACGATTCACGACGATTGCTGACGATGATCAGTCGTGATCTCGACATCGATACCAAGAAATATTCGGCACGCCTACTGGCTACCGCTATCTCGAATCTGAAGAACGAGCTGATCGGACCCGAGCGGGCGAGTGCGGACGCCGAATCCGACGACACCGAACTGCCCGTGCTCGTAGCCCGCGTCTACACCGAATACCAGCGCAGGCTGCGCGCGGCGAACGCGATGGACTTCGACGACCTGATCGGCGAGACGGTGGCGTTGTTGCAACGACACCCGCAGGTCGCCGAGTACTACCGGCGCCGGTTCCGCCACGTCCTCGTCGATGAATACCAGGACACCAACCACGCCCAGTACGTGCTGGTCAGAGAACTGGTCGGACATCACGCGACAATCGATCTCGACGATTCCGACGCGGGCGCCGCCGCCGCCGATCCGGATTTCGCCGAAACCAGGCGCGCTGACGCGGTCGAGCCGAGCGAACTCTGCGTGGTCGGTGACGCCGATCAGTCCATCTACGCCTTCCGCGGCGCGACGATTCGCAATATCGAGGAATTCGAACGCGATTTCCCCGACGCGGAGACCATTCTGCTCGAACAGAACTACCGTTCGACTCAGCACATCCTGTCGGCCGCGAACGCGGTCATCTCGCGTAACGAGGGCAGGCGCGACAAGCGGCTGTGGACCGATTCCGGCGAGGGCGATCTGATCGTCGGCTACGTCGCCGACAACGAACACGACGAAGCCTCGTTCGTCGCGCGCGAGATCGACCGATTGGTGGATCAGGGCGAGGCCAACTACGGCGATGTCGCGGTGTTCTACCGCACCAACAACAATTCGCGCGCGCTGGAGGAAATCTTCATCCGGATGGGCCTGCCGTACAAGGTGGTCGGCGGCGTCCGCTTCTACGAACGCAAAGAAGTGCGCGATATCGTCGCCTACCTGCGGGTGTTGGCGAATCCCGACGACGCGGTGAGCCTGCGCCGAATTCTCAACACTCCCCGTCGCGGCATCGGCGACCGGGCCGAGGCCTGCGTCGCTGTGCACGCCGAACAGCGCGATATCGGATTCGCCGCGGCGCTGCGGGATGCCGCGGACGGCAGGGTCGCCCTGCTGAACACCAGGGCGGTGCGCGCGATCGCCGGATTCCTGGAATTGCTCGAGACCATCCGCGCGGCCGGGGTGCGGGACAATTCCGAATTCCCCGACGTCGGGAACGTGGTGGAGGCGGTGCTGGAACACACCGGCTACCGAGCCGAACTCGAGGCCTCCGATGATCCACAGGACGGCGCCCGCCTCGACAATCTGAACGAGCTGGTCAGCGTCGCACGGGAATTCAGCTCCGAGGCGCATAACAACGCGGAGGCGGCCAGGGCGGAAGGGCTGCTGCCGGAAGCGGCGGACGGCGAACCGGAACCGGGTTCGCTCGCGGCCTTCCTCGAACGGGTCTCGCTGGTCGCCGATACCGACCAGATCCCGGACGAGGGTTCGGGGGTGGTCACGATGATGACCCTGCACACCGCGAAAGGTCTCGAATTCCCCGTGGTTTTCGTGACCGGGTGGGAAGACGGCCAGTTCCCACACATGCGGTCGCTCGGCGACCCCACCGAACTGGCCGAGGAACGCCGCCTCGCCTACGTCGGCATCACGCGCGCCAGACAGCGGCTGTACCTGAGCCGGGCGGTGGTCCGCTCCGGGTGGGGGCAGCCCGTCTCCAATCCGGAATCCCGCTTCCTCCAGGAGATTCCCGGTCACCTCATGGACTGGCGCCGCCTCGAGCCCGCTGGTTCCTCGGCATCGCGTGGTATCCGCCGTCGCGGTGACGACGACGGGCTGGAACGGGACTGGACCCGTGGCGACGGCTGGTCCCAACAGCAGCGCCCGGGTGTGCAGGGAGGCCGCGGCCCCCGGCGTCCCGCGCCCGGCGGCGTCACCCGCAACAACACCGATCTGGTTCTGGCCGTGGGTGATCGGGTCAGCGATGACAAGTACGGGCTCGGCAGGGTGATCGCCGCCGAGGGATTGGGACCGTTGGCGACGGTGACCATCGATTTCGGCACCGCGGGCAAGATTCGGTTGATTCCCCAGTACAGCAGGACTCTGATCAAATTGTGACGGGATGTCCGCCGTCGACGCAGGTAGCGGTTGCGCCCGCACGATGCTGCGTGCATCCGGCCCAACATGTCAGGGATTTCGGCCCTGACTCGTCGAGCTCTCGCTCGGTAGGGTCCGAATCATGGAGAGTCTCGCGCAGCACCTGGTGTGGTTCCTTCCGACGCTGTGGCTGGGTATGGTGCTGGCCATATCCTTCCTGGAAGCGCCGCTGAAATTCCGTGCGCCGGGGATCACCGTGCCGCTGGGTCTCGGGATCGGGCGTCTGGTCTTCCGTGCACTCAACACCGTCGAAACCGTGCTCGCGGTGCTGCTGATACTGGCATTCCTCGTACTGGGCCCCTCCAGTTCGAGCTGGGCCTGGCTCGGCGTCGCTGCCGCGACTCTCGCCGTCCAGATCCTGGTGGTGCGCCCGCCCCTGACCCGCCGCTCCGATCGGGTGCTGGCGGGCGAGGAACTGCCGCGCTCGCACGCCCATCTCTGGTACGTGGGTCTGGAAGTGGTGAAGGTCGTCGTGTTGGTGGGATTGGCGATCGCGGTGTCGCCGTAACGCGTTCACATCGACCGGGTGCAGCCGTCGCGAATTCCTCGGGCTAGCCGTGGGCTAGCCGAGAGAGCCCGCGTCCCACGAAGGGCTTCTCAGTCGCGTTCGGGACCGAGGCTGATACCGCGACTCGCCAGCCACGGCAACGGATCGACCTTGTCGCTCCCGTTCAGCCAGACCTCGAAGTGGCAGTGCGGCCCGGTCGAGAATCCGCGGTTTCCGATGGTGGCGATCTGGTCGCCCGCCATCACACGTTCACCCTGCTGGACGGTCGAGGTGTCGATATGGCCGTAGATCGTCACGGTGCCGTCGTCGTGCAGCAGTCGCACCCACATGCCGAAGCCTGCCGCGGGGCCGGATTCGATGACGGTGCCATCCGCTACCGCGTAGATCGGGGTGCCGATGGGCCCGGCGATATCGATGCCGAGGTGCTGAACACCCCATCGCGCGCCGTATCCGGAAGTGAAAGTGCCCGCGGCGAATCTGGTGAAGAGCGGACGGAGTTTGGAAGCTTCCTTGGCCGCCATATCCTCGGCGTACTTCTGGCCCTTCTGGAGCATTTCGTTGAACTGGCCGAGGTTGGCCGGTGTCGAAACGTTCAGCACCTGGGGCGAATCCGGATCGGCGGTCGGGTCGGCGAGGCTCACCGACTGCGCGGCGATCTCGTGGATCTGACCGGCAGCCTCGTAGTCGATGGTCGAGGACGAAGGCTGTTCCGGTGAGGCGAAGGCGCACTGCCCAGCGGCGACGACCGCGCCGGCGGCGACGGCGACGACCGCGGCCCGGCCTTTGAGGGCGGCGGGAGGGGCGGGCATCCGATGTGCGCCGCCGCGGCGATTACCTGCCCTGGCGGGGATGATCGTCGGGCTCGCGATGGCGTCGGGGGTCTCCGACTCCGCCGTCCACGAGCCGTCGGCGTCGGGGGTCCAGTTGCCCTCGCCGGGCGTCCACCCGCCGTTGCCGTCCGGCGTCCACGCGCCTTCGGAATTCTGCGCCCACGAGGCGTTGGAATCCGGTGTCCATGAATCGTCCGTCTGCGGGCTCCACGACGCGTCCGCGTCGTTCCATGAGCCGTCGGCGTCCGGCGTCCAGGCTCCGCCGTCCGACCAGGCGGCGCCTTCGGACCACGAATTCTGCTGCGCCCAATCGGTATTCGAGGCCCAGGCATTTCCGCCGAACTCGGCGTGCGCTCCGCTGTCGTGCTGCGCGCCGTATCCGACTGCCGCACCGGCCGATACGCTGCCCGCTGCGGGGGCATAGCGGTGGCTGGGCGAGGGTAAGGCCTGTCCGCCCTGTTCGGGGTGTGCGAACGGCTCGTTGTCGTCGCGATAACGATGACCCGACCGCGCACGATTACCGGGGGCGAGGGTAGAACGATTATTCATCGGCTATGCCACATCGTGAAGCTGGAGTGGACGGACCGAAAGGTCACGGTGCCGGGAAGTCGGCGAGAAGACGATGTCTGGTTGATCAACGCTGAAACGGCTCACTACCTGCGGAGCTTTGTGCATCAAGGCTTGCCGTCCTCCTAGTCGTGACCTAGTTGTGACATCGACCGCAATGACGGTAACGAAACGATTGCAAGTACCGCAAGCGCTGTGGCCCATCTGTTCTAACATGTGAGATTGATCACGGCGGTCGCGGGGAATTTCTCACTCTACAGGGGGCGCTCGGGTGAGGTCGGTCGACGACGGTCTGTAGTAGTCGGGGAGTCGTCCCGCCTTATCAGGTCCTATCTGGCGGACGGCCAACAAGCTACTCGCCAGTAGCGTTGGCCAGCGGTTTTTCCGCCTCGAGTATCTGCCCGTGACCTGCGCCACTTAGGATGAACGTGGCCGATTGGCCCTCCATGTGACTGGTTAGAGTCCGACCCGACCCGCTTCCGACGTCGGGCCGCCAACAAAGACGTTGTCATGACAACGCAGACGAGACGGTGAGTACATGGATCTCTTCGAATATCAGGCGAAGGAGCTCTTCGTTAAGCACGGAGTGCCTTCGTCCGAGGGCCGCGTCACGGACACGGCCGAGGAAGCCCGCGCCATCGCGGAGGAAATCGGCAAGCCGGTGATGATCAAGTCCCAGGTGAAGGTCGGTGGACGCGGCAAGGCGGGCGGCGTCAAGTACGCCGCCACCCCGGACGACGCGTTCACGCACGCGCAGAACATCCTGGGCCTGGACATCAAGGGTCACGTCACCAAGAAGATCCTCGTCGCCGAGGCCAAGGACATCGCGGAGGAGTACTACATCTCCTTCCTGCTCGATCGCTCCAACCGGACCTACCTGGCCATGTGCTCGGTCGAAGGTGGTATGGAGATCGAAGAGGTCGCCGCCACCAAGCCGGAGCGTCTGGCCAAGGTCCCCGTCGACGCCGTCACCGGTGTCGACCTCGCGTTCGCGCGGTCGATCGCCGAGCAGGGCCACCTGCCCGCCGACGTGCTGGACGCCGCGGCCGTGACCATCCAGAAGCTGTGGGAGGTGTTCGTCAACGAAGACGCCACCCTGGTCGAGGTCAACCCGCTGGTGCGCACCCCGCAGGACGAGATCCTCGCCCTCGACGGCAAGGTCACCCTGGACGAGAACGCCGAATTCCGGCACGAGGATCACGCGGCCTTCGCGGATGTCGACGCGACCGATCCCCTGGAACTCAAGGCCAAGGAGAACGACCTCAACTACGTCAAGCTCGACGGTGAGGTCGGCATCATCGGCAACGGCGCGGGTCTGGTCATGTCCACCCTCGACGTCGTCGCCTACGCGGGCGAGAACCACAACGGCGTGAAGCCGGCGAACTTCCTCGACATCGGCGGCGGCGCCTCGGCCGAGATCATGGCGGCGGGCTTGGATGTCATCCTGAACGACGCGCAGGTCAAGAGCGTTTTCGTGAACGTATTCGGTGGTATCACCGCGTGCGACGCCGTCGCGAACGGCATCGTGAAGGCGCTGGAGATCCTCGGCGACGAGGCGAACAAGCCGCTGGTCGTCCGTCTCGACGGCAACAAGGTGGACGAGGGCCGCAAGATCCTCGCCGATGCCGCGCATCCGCTCATCACGCTTGCGCAGACAATGGACGAAGGCGCCGACAAGGCCGCCGAACTGGCTTCCCGGTAATCGCCGAGCCGAGTAAGGAAAAACCTGACATGTCTATCTTCCTGAACAAGGACTCCAAGGTCATCGTCCAGGGCATCACCGGCGGTGAGGGCACCAAGCACACCGCGCTGATGCTCAAGGCCGGTACCCAGGTCGTCGGTGGCGTCAACGCGCGCAAGGCGGGCACCACCGTCGCGCACACCGACAAAGCGGGCAACGCGGTCGAGCTGCCGGTCTTCGGCACCGTCGCCGAGGCCATCAAGGAGACCGGCGCCGACGTCTCCATCGCGTTCGTGCCGCCGAAGTTCGCCAAGGACGCGATCATCGAGGCCATCGACGCGGAGATCCCGCTGCTCGTGGTCATCACCGAGGGTATTCCGGTGCAGGACACCGCGTACGCGTGGGCCTACAACGTGGAAAAAGGGGGAGCAGAGGGTCCGAAAACTCGGATCATCGGCCCGAACTGCCCCGGCATCATCACCCCCGGCGAGTCGCTGGTCGGCATCACCCCGGCCAACATCACCGGCAAGGGCCCGGTCGGCCTGGTGTCCAAGTCCGGCACCCTGACCTACCAGATGATGTACGAGCTGCGTGACTTCGGCTTCTCGACCGCCATCGGCATCGGCGGCGACCCGGTCATCGGCACCACCCATATCGACGCCATCGAGGCGTTCGAGAAGGATCCCGAGACCAAGCTGATCGTGATGATCGGCGAGATCGGCGGCGACGCCGAGGAGCGCGCCGCGGCCTACATCAAGGCCAACGTCACCAAGCCGGTCGTCGGCTACGTCGCGGGTTTCACCGCGCCCGAGGGCAAGACCATGGGCCATGCGGGCGCCATCGTCTCCGGTTCCGCCGGCACCGCCCAGGCGAAGAAGGACGCGCTCGAGGCCGCAGGCGTCAAGGTCGGCAAGACGCCGTCCGAGACCGCCGCGCTGGCTCGCGAAATCCTGGAGAAGGCAAGCATCACCGCCTGATCCACCCGTCAGGACAAGGCCGCCGCCCGGTGCGAACCGGTGGCGGCCTTCGTCGTGTCTCGGGTCGGATGCCAGGTGTCCACGTGGTCACGAGAAGTGACCAGGGCGAGGCCTTGCAGTAGCGTCAGAAGGGATCAAGCCGAACACGACGAACGACTCGACCGAGGAGACCACGACATGTCATACCCGACCGGGGGCTCCGGGTACAACACACCCGCGACGCCCTCCGCATCATCCGATCTCGGCCAGTCGCCGAGCGGTGCTGCAGGCACAGGTTCGAGCGCTTCCGGTTCCGATGCCAAGGGGCTGCCGTTCTTCCTTGTGGTCGGCGTCGCGGCGCTCGGCGCGATCAACTTCCTGCTCGGATTCCTGCCCTACGCGGCACGTGAATTCGTCAATCCCGTCAACGGCAAGACCACAACGGCGGACAGCGCCAACGGCTTCGAGGCGCCGATCACCGCCCTGCTCGCCATTCTGCTGTTCGCGGGCGTGCTCGCCGGATTATCGCTACTGCCCAAACAGAATTGGAAGGCCGTCGCGGCCGCGGCGTCGGTCGCGGGCTTCCTCGGCATCGTCTTACAGTCGTTCTTCCTCAATGACGATGCCACGCTGAAGTGGGGCGCGTACCTACTGATATTCCTCGCTCTGGTGCAGGCGGGCATCGCCGTCGCCGCGGTGCTGTTCGAGGCGGGCATCCTGAAGCCGCCCGCGCCCAAGCCCGCCACCGCACCCGCGCCGCAGGCCGGATATGGTCAGGGCGGGTACGGCCAGCAGGCCTACGGCCAGAGCCAGCCGGGTGGACAGTACGGCCAAACGCCGGGACAGTACGGCCAGTCCGCATACGGCGCGCAGCCCGGCGCCGGTTCGCAGTACCCGTCGCAGCAGCCGTACGGGCAGAGTCAGCCCGGCCAGCCGAGCCAGCCGAGTCAGCCCGTCTACGGCCAGAGCCAACCGAGTCAGCCCACCTACGGCGCCGCGCCGGGACAGTCCTACGGCCAGCAGCCCCCCGCCTACAGCCAGCAGCCCGGATACGGTGCGCCGCAACAGGGTTCGCCCTACGGCAGCCCCGCCGCGCAGCCGCGCCCCGACGAGAGCGCGACCCAGCACTTCGGCGGCAACCAGGGCCAGCCGCGTCCGGACGAGAGCGCCACGCAGCATTTCGGCGGTAATCAGGGGCAGCAGTACGGCGCGCCGGGTTACGGCCAGCCCCCACAGCCCCCACAGCCCCCGCAGTCGCAGCCACAGCAGCCGTTCGGCAGCGAGCAGAGCAAGGATCCGGCCTCCGACGCCACCAAGGCGTTCCGGCCGTCCGACGACAACAAGTAACGGTCGAAAACCCACTCGTCGCGAGCGCTCGAACCGATCCGGTCGGGCGCTCGCGGCGCGCGCGGACCCCGTTGTACACACCGATTTCCACGCGTCGCGCCCCTTCCCCGGCCGCTCGCGGCGCGCCTGCACCGTTCTCCCCGGCAGAACTGACACGCTGAATTGCCATGAGCTCCACGAGAAATTCCCCTGTCCGCCGGACCGCGGGATCGCGCGGCGCTTCGGATGATCCGGACCGGCGCGGCGGAGCCGATCCCAGATCGAGGCGGAGCCCTCGCGTGGTCGCCGACGCCGACGAGGCCGGATTCCTCGCGCTGACCCCCGAACGCGCCAGGGTGCTGCTGTTCGTCGCCGCCCGCCCCTCGACCCTCGCCTTGGCCGCCATCGCCGTGCTGATGCCCGCCGCCCTGCTGTTCGCGGACAGCGGGCTCGACGGCACCTCCGGCGCGATCGCGTCGGGCTGGCTTGTGGCGCACCAGGTTCCGCTGGTGATCGGCAAGACGCCGCTCGGCCTGCTTCCGCTCCTGCCGACCGGGCTGCTGGTGTGGCTGTCCGGCCGGGACTGTGCCCGTGCCGTCGAGCCGAACAGTTCGCGCGCCGATCTGGGTTGGATCGTCGGCGCCGCGCTGTCGGGGCCGCTGCTGGTCACCGCCGTCTGTCTGGCGGTCGCCGAGGACGCCTCGGGTGTGGTCGCGTTGCAGCCGCCGAATACGCTCGCCGCTTTCGCCTGGGTCGGCGGCCTGTATCTGACGGCGGCCACCGCCGGGATCGCGAGTCGCGACCGACGCCGTTTCCTCGCGCTGCTGCGCGCCCCCGATTGGGCGATCGCGGGCGCCTACGGCGCGGGCCGCACGGTATTGCGCCTGCTCGGGTGCGCCACAGCGGTGACCCTGGTGTCACTGCTCGCGCACTGGTCGCGCATCGGTGAGGCCTACCAGGCCTCCGGTAATTTCGCCGGCGTCCTCGGGCTGACGCTGCTGTCGCTGGCCTACCTGCCGAATGTCGTGGTCGGCGCGGTGGGCGTGCTCGTCGGTTCCGGCGTCGAATTCGGTGATGCCTCGGTGGGGGTCTTCTCGGTGATCGGCGGACCGATTCCCGCGGTTCCCGTACTCGCCGCGATGCCGTCTGGTCCCGCGGCGGGGTGGTGGTCGGTACTTCTGCTCGTCCCGGCGGCGGTCGGGGTGCTCGGCGGCCTCGATACCGGGCGCACCTCCACCGACCATGCCACGGCGCCGTGGGCCACGCTGACCTCGGCCGGTCTGGCCACCGTGGCGCTCGTGCTGCTCGGCGCGATCGCGGGCGGTGACCTCGGCACCTTCGGCCACGTCGGTCTCGACCTGCCGATCTTCGCGGTGGTCACTTTCGCCTGGCTCGCGCTCGCCGGATACGCGGGCTTGCTGTTCGCGCGACGGTTCGTGGTCCCGGTGGGCTCGCCCCCGCCGGATCGCGATGCCGACAAGTATTACGCGGACGATGAGCACTACGCGGATGACGACTACGCCCACGACGACGGTGACTATCACGACGGTGACTATCACGACGGCGACTATCACGACGGTGACTACGACGACGGCCACTACGCCGGTGATCACCCCGACGACTATGACGACTACCACCCCGACGACTACCACCCCGACGACTACTACGCGGACGACGGTGACGACGAGGACGATTACGCCCCCTACTCCGAGGACGAGGTCGCGCTCGAAGGCGAATTGGTCGAGGACCAACCCTCCCTCCCCACGCGACCGGCGCGGTCGAATCCGCCCCCCGACATCGTCGACGCCGAGGTGGTCGAAACCCATCTCGGCGACCCGAATCCGCTGCGGGAGCGCTGACCGGCCGAGCGGTTCCTACCGGTCGAAAGTGAGCTGACCGACACCACTAGGCTTGGGTGCGGCGGTGTATCTCCGCCGCCCCGACTCGAGACTCAGGAGTGGAGCGCTGACGTCCTCCAACGCCCCGTGGAAGCCCACAGCGGCTCCGGCCACCGTCGTCGTGCTCGCCTCGGGCACCGGGTCGCTGCTGCGCGCGTTACTCGACGCCGCGTCGGCCCCGGACTACCCGGCGAAGATCGTCGCGGTCGGGGTCGATCGCGTCTGCGCGGCGACCGATCACGCGGATGCCGCCGGCGTCCCGCATTTCCGGGTGGCGCTGCGGGACTTTCCCGATCGCGGCGCGTGGGATCTCGCGCTGACCGAGACCGTCGCCGCCTACGAGCCCGACCTGGTGGTCTCGGCCGGGTTCATGAAGATCGTCGGCCCCGCTTTCCTCGATCGCTTCGGCGGCCGGATCATCAACACCCATCCCGCGCTGCTGCCGTCGTTTCCCGGCGCGCACGGGGTGCGTGACGCCCTCGCCTACGGTGTTCGGGTCACCGGCTCGACCGTGCATCTGGTCGACTCGGGCATCGACACCGGCCCCATCCTCGCGCAGGAGGCCGTGCCGGTGCTGCCCGAGGACGACGAGGGCACGCTGCACGAGCGCATCAAGGTTGTCGAGCGACGGCTCCTGGCGGAAGTTGTCGCCGCCGTCGCGACGCGAGGCATTGTCTCCGACGGACGAAAGGCAGTAATTCCAGTGAACGAGTGTGCCGGTGACTGAAAGCAGCGAAGGATCGATCACTCCGGGCGAGCGTAAGGCGATCGGCCGCGCGCTGGTCAGCGTCTACGACAAGACGGGGCTCGTCGAGCTCGCGACCGGTCTGCACGCCGCGGGTATCGAGCTGGTCTCGACCGGCTCGACCGCGGGCCGGATCGCCGATGCCGGTATTCCGGTGACCAAGGTCGAGGATCTGACCGGATTCCCCGAAACCCTGGACGGGCGGGTCAAAACCCTGCATCCGCGGGTGCACGCGGGCATTCTCGCCGACACCCGCAAGGCCGAACATCTCGAACAGCTGGCCGAACTCGGCGTCGAGGCGTTCGAGCTGGTCGTGGTGAATCTCTACCCGTTCACGCAGACGGTGGCCAGCGGCGCGAGCCCGGACGAATGCGTGGAGCAGATCGATATCGGCGGCCCGTCCATGGTGCGTGCCGCGGCCAAGAATCATCCTTCGGTGGCCGTGGTGGTCGACACCGGCGATTACGACGACGTACTCGACGCGGTGAAATCCGGCGGTTTCACCCTGGCTGAGCGGACCGCGTTGGCGGCCAAGGCATTCCAGCACACGGCGTCCTACGACGTCGCGGTCGCGAGTTGGATGACCGGCGTCCTCGCCCCCGGTGTCGCCCAGGAGCGGCCGAGCACCCCGTTCCCCGGCTGGGTCGGCGGCAGTTGGGAGCGCGCCGCGGTACTGCGCTACGGGGAGAATCCGCATCAGGCGGCGGCGCTCTACACCAATGGCGACGGCCGGGTGGGTCTGGCGCAGGCGCGGCAGTTGCACGGCAAGGAGATGTCGTACAACAACTACACCGATGCCGATGCCGCCTGGCGTGCCGCCTACGACCATTCCGCACCCGCGGTGGCGGTCATCAAACATGCCAACCCGTGCGGCATCGCGGTCGGCGCGGATATCGCGCAGGCGCACCGCAAGGCCCACGCCTGCGATCCGGTCAGCGCCTTCGGCGGGGTGATCGCGGCCAATCGCGAGATCACCGTGGAAATGGCCCAGCAGGTCGCCGAGATCTTCACCGAGGTCATCGTCGCGCCCTCCTACGCCGACGGTGCGGTGGAGGTGCTCCAGCGCAAGAAGAATGTGCGCATCCTGGTCGCCGAGGCACCCCAGCGCGCCGGTGTCGAATTGCGTCCGATCAGCGGCGGCGCGCTGTTGCAGCAGCGTGACATCCTCGACGCCGAGGGCGACGACCCGGCCAACTGGACTCTGGTCTCGGGTGAGCCGGCCGATGCCGCGACATTGGCCGATCTCGAATTCGCCTGGCGGGCCTGCCGAGCGGTGAAGTCGAACGCCATCCTGCTCGCGCACGACGGCGCTTCGGTCGGTGTCGGCATGGGCCAGGTCAACCGGGTGGACGCGGTCCAACTCGCGGTGCAGCGGGCGGGTGATCGGGCCAAGGGGTCGGTCGCGGCCTCCGACGCCTTCTTCCCGTTCCCGGACGGACCGCAGCAGCTCATCCAGGCAGGCATCCGCGCCATCGTGCAGCCGGGCGGTTCGGTGCGCGACCAGGAGACCATCGATCTCGCCCGCGAGGCGGGGGTCACGGTGTACCTCACGGGTTCACGCCACTTCGCGCACTGAGCGAGGCTGTCTCTCGAACGCCACGTCGGCGACCGGTCAGGTCGTCCCGGCGTGGCGTTTCGGCATTCGGCGGCAAGGCTCGCCGGTGGCGCCGACGAGGAGCGCGGATATCCGCGTACGGGCGCGATTTCTCGTCCCCGTCGAACCTCGGTCGGTGCCGATGGACCCGGTCGGGCGAATACGCGGACAACTCGGCGCTCGCGCCGCGGCGGTGAACGGCGGTGGTCATGACCGACCGGTGCCCGGTGTGGCGACCCGCCACGAGCAACAGCACCGCGAAGACACGGTAACCCCGGTATCAGATGACATATCACAATGCCGCGGAATCCTCGTGGCGACAGGACCAGGGCAGACCGGGGGTTTGACTCTGCTCGAGATCGGGTACATTTGTGCGCCTTCATGATTCGAGTTCGACGCAGCATGCCGGTGGCGACCGTTGAGATTGCGTTACGTGGGACACCTGTCCGAATTGTCGTGGTGCACAATAGGCGGCATGCGCATAGTCATCGTGGGATCATCCGGTTTTTTGGGCAAGCATCTGGTGACCGGTCTTCGGGCCGACGGTCACGAGGTCATTCGATTGGTACGGCGCGAGCCCGTGGCCGCCGACGAAATACGTTGGGATCCAGTCACCTCCGCACTGGATCCAGCCGTCCTCGCGGGCGCGGACGCCGCGATCAACCTCTGCGGCGCGGCGATCGCCGGTGACCGGTGGACCCCCGAGTACAAGAAACTGCTGCGCGACAGCCGTATCGGGTCGACCAGGGTGCTGGCCGAGGCCGTCGCTCAGGCAGGGGTGCCGGTGCTGCTCAACGCGTCGGCGGCGGGATACTACGGCGATACCGGTGATGTCGACGTCGATGAATCGGCTCCGGCCGCAACGGATTTCCTCGGCACCATGTGCCGGGAATGGGAGGAGGCCACCGCACCGGCGACGGCGGCGGGCGCCCGGGTCGTGCTGTTGCGCACCGCCAATGTGCTCGCTTCGGACTCCGAGATCATCACCAAATTGCGCCCGATCTTCGCACTCGGCCTCGGCGGGCGGTTCGGCTCGGGGCGGCAGTACATGCCGTGGATCTCCTTGCCCGACTGGGTGGGTGTGGTGACGAGCTTGCTCGTCGATTCGACCTCGGGCCCGGTCAATCTGGTCGCACCGGAAGCGGTGACCAATGCCCAGTTCGCCAAGGCGTTCGCGGCAGCGCTGCACCGCCCTGCCTTCATGGTGCTGCCAGCCGGGGTGCTGAAGCTGATCGGCGGTGAGGCGGGCGCCGAACTGGTGCACGGGCACAAGATGCGGTCGAAGGTGCTGGAGAGCACCGGCTTCCCGTTCGAGCACAACACCCTGCGCGAGGCGCTGGCCTGGACACTGGCCCGCTGACGCTCGATCAGATCGGCGCCGTGGAGTCTCCGCCTACCGAAGGGGTTTTCGGTGGCGGCTCCGGGGGACGGCGCTTCACGCCGCGCTGAGTACCTGGCGATCGCCGAGGGAAGTTTTCAGCGGCACCTCCAACGTTCCGAAAACCGCCACCATGGTGCACATCCGTCCCACAGCGTCGGCCTTCGTGCCCGAGCGCAATTCCACGACGACCGTCTTCGCGCTCTCGGTCACCGCGGCGTCCACGCCGTAGCATTCGGGCGCGCCGCTCTGGAAGTTGACAGCGATCCGGTCGTCGGAGATTCGCGTCCAGGACGTGAACGGAATGGGATGCGCCCCTACGATCGTCGGATCGGCGGTGAAAAGCCTGCCCTGGTTCCCGCCCGCGTCCTCGGTCGGCGGACTCGCCGCCGCACTGCTCGCCGCCGCACTGCTCGCCGCCGCACTGCTCGCCGCCGCGCCGGTGCCCTCGTCGGAAGCGCCGCATCCCGCCACCGCCATCGCGGCGAGCAGCGCGCAGACGGCTGCGGTGATTCGTGCTCCCGAAATCCGATTCATGGGATAACCCTAATCGAGCCGTCCCGCGGTCACGATGCGGCCGATGGCCGAGATCCGGCAAACGCCACGTGAACCGCCAGGAATCCTGTGTGCCAATCGAACACGACGTAACGACCACGACCAGTGAACTTCAGGCGAACGATGCGCGTAATTACCCGCGTACCCCCGTCTCACAGTAGGGTCGGCTCCGATGCGAGCCAGCGGCATTCGGCGAGTATCGATCGATGAAGTTCTGCACAGTTACCTCTTCGAAAGGAACATCGTGGGCGACACGCTGCGCGTAGGAGAAGAATTGGGGCTCGGTGGCTCCCTCACCGGCGGTGCATACACCCTCACCCTGCAGCCGGACGGCAACCTGGTGCTGTCGGAGCCGGACGGAAATGTCGTGTGGTCCACGTTGACGCACGGCCAGGGCGTGCAGCGGGCGACCTTGCAGTCGGATGGCAACTTCGTGCTGTACAAGGAAGACGGCGCGGCCTGGGCCACCGAAACCAACGGCCGTCCCGCCGATCGTCTGGTAGTCCAGGCCGATCGCAATGTGGTGCTGTACGGCTCGGATGGCGAGGCGCTGTGGGCCTCCGGCACCCAGACCGACAACCCGCTGCCCGCGCCGGAACCGGAACCGGTCGCCGCCGCGGAACAGGCCGCCGATCCCGCGCCGGTCGTCGAGGAGGTGCCGCCCCCGCCGCCCGCCCCGGCCGCGCAGACCTACACCGTCGAGTCCGGCGACACCCTGTGGGCCGTCGCCGAACGTTTCTACGGAGACGGCAGCCGTTACCAGGAGATCGCGAACGCGAGCGGCATCGACAACCCGGATGTGATCAATGTCGGCCAGGTGCTGACCATTCCGTGAGAAATGACGTGGGGCCCCGGATCTTTCGCTCGGGGCCCCACGTTTTCGGCTGGGTGGTCTTGTCGGTTGTGCTCAGTAACGCATGGCGTAGGAAAGCTTCTTCCACAATGACTTCTTGCGTTGCGCGGCCTTGAAGCGATCATCCTCTTCGAGGATCTTGGTCGCCTCGGCCACCCGGCGCTTCGATTCCGCGATGGCCTCCTCCACCGGCATCACGGTGTCGAGATCGAAGATATCGATGATCTTGGTCACCCGTTCCGCCACCGACCCGCCGATCACCTCGTAGGGCAGTCCGAGTTCGCGGACCACGGCGAGCAGGCTGTCGTCGGAAAGGTTGCGGAACGGTTCGGAGACCGGCCGATGGCCGTCGGCCCGCATCGGAAACTCCACGGGCAGATGGACATACGCGTCGTAGAGATTCTTGGCCCTCGCCTTGACGATATCGCCGACGATATCGGTGTATTCGTGCAGCGGCTTCTTGCGTCCGATGCCCGCCACGGTCTTGATCGCGCGCAGCGCGAAACCCGCGCCAGGATTGATGCCGACCGCCATCCTGGCTGTGCCGTACACCCACTCGTGCACCACGGAACCGTCGGAAATGAAGGAGCCGTCGATGGATTCGTTGTGCACCCGCTCCTCGAACCGGCGCAGACCCAGTTGCAGCAACTCGATCGAGTTGAGCTCCATCACGGTTTTGCCGGGGGCGAGGTCGACAAGTAGTTCGCGTGAGGTCAGCGCGTGCGTGCGGGGGATGCCGGTCGCGATCGACAATGCCTCGGTGGTGGTGCTTTTACCGGTTCCGTACGTACCGGATATCGCCAGTTTGATGTTGTCGCGATGCTGTCCGCCGACTATGTACACCGTCACCTCTCCGATCGATCAACGCTCGTCATCACGCAGAACCTCCCAGCCACGCTCTCGTGCAACCGATTCCAGTGCGGGATCCACCGGGATCACCGCGGGATGGCCGACACTCTCCAGTACCGGCACATCGCTGATGTGGTCGCCGAACCCGAAATCGCCCGCGAGGTCGTGGCCGGGGTATCCGGCCACGAACGCCTCGACCTCGCTGCGTTTGGCGGGTCCGATGAGTGATCTGCGCACGGTCCCGGTGAAGACTCCGTCGCGTTCGTCCAGTTCGGTGCACAGCACCGCCGCGCAGTCGAGTTCACGCTCGATCGGGCGCAGGCAGGCGCGGAAGGAGCCGGAGACGAGGACCGTCTCGACTCCCTCGGCGCGCAACCCGCGCAGCCGGGTGAGTACCGATGTGCGATACAGACCCGCCGCGCGTAACTGCTCGTGCCAGGTCACCGCGGCGACGTCGACCTCGTGCACCGGGATATCCGACCAGAGTTGGTAGTAGCTCTCGTTCAGCGTCGCGCGGTCGACGCCGGTCTCGGCCAGGCGTTGCATCCGCGTGCGGTGCGCGGCCAGCACCTCACCGCGCCGCGTCGTCTCGAAGAAGTACTCCCCGAAATGATGCAGTGTGCTCACCCGCAGCAGGGTGTGGTCCACATCGGTGAACGCGAAGCGCGGCCTGGTCGCGAGCATCGCCTCAGACCACCGGGGCCGGTTCGGCTGTCGGCTCCTCGGTGGGGACGCCGGGGGTGGCCAGCGCCGCCTCGTCCAGGTCGCCCCGACGCAGTGTGGCGAGGGCGATGGCCCCGGAGATCGCCGCGATGACCGCGGCGAGCACCATGGCGTTGTGCAGGCCGCTGACGAAGGCGGACTCCGCCGCCGAACGCACCGCCTCGGCCGCGGCCCCGAGATCTTTCGTGGCGACCACCGACGGTCCGCCCGCCGCGACGGCATCGCCCGCCTCGGCCGCTTTATCGCCGAAAACGGTTCTGGCCGTCTCGGTGTCGGCGAAGGCCGCACCGACCCGGTTCTGGAAGAACGCGCCGATCGCCGCGATGCCGATGGCGAGACCGGCCTGCTGGAAGGTTTCGTTGATACCGGAGGCCGCGCCCGCCTTGTCGGGGGTGGTCACCGCGATGGAGAAGGCGGCGCGGGGCGGGTTGAACAGGCCCATGCCGAGCCCGATCAGCACCATGCCCGGGATCAGTGCTGTCCACGAATCGCCGACGTCGACCAGCAGAATCGCGACCAGGCCCGCCGCGATGAGCAGCTGTGACGCGCCGACAAGCATGGCGGGCGGCAACTTGGCGACCAGACTGCCCGCGACCGCCGCGGCGACGAACAGCAGCAGCGTCAGCGGGAGGAATCGGACACCGCTGGCGAAGGCCGAGTAGCCGAGCAGATTCTGCACATAGGAGATCAGCAGGAACAGTGCGGGCATCACCGACAGCGCGCACAGCGCGGTCACCACCGACAGACCGTTGAAGGTCCGGCTCCGGAACAGCGTGAGATCGAACATCGCGCGCCCCGGCCGCGTGAGCTGCAACGCCGCGAAGACCACGAGCAGCAGGACCGCCAGGATGAAGCAGCCGATGATCCGCGCGCTTCCCCAGCCGTCCTGCTGGCCCCGCATGAAGCCGAGGACCAGGAAGAACAGGCCGGTCGAGAAGGTGACCATCCCCGGCCAGTCGAGGGGAGGCGGTGTGTCGCTGCGGGATTCGCGCATCTTCAGGAAGCCGACCACCAGCGCGGCGATCGTCACCGGCACGTTGATCAGGAAGATCCAGCGCCAGCCCCAGGATTCGGTGAGGCCGCCGCCGATCAGCGGACCGAAGGCGATGGCGAGTCCGGCCACACCGCCGAAGACGCCGAACGCCACCCCGCGGTCCTTGCCCCGGAACTCGTGTCCGAGCAGTGCGGGTCCGACCGCGAAAAGGATCGCGCCGCCGAGACCTTGGACGAGTCGGGCGACGATGAGAATCACATCGTTCGGCGCGAGACCGCACGCGAGCGAGGAGAGTACGAAGATGACGAGTCCGGCGTCGAACACCTTCTTGCGCCCGATCCGGTCGGCCAGCGAGCCCGCGGCGAGCAGGACCGCGGCAAGGCCGAGGGCGTAGGCGTCGAGGATCCACTGCAACGCGGAGAACGACGAATCGAAGGCGGCGCGGATATCGGGTAGGGCGACGTTGACGACGGTCAGGTCCAGCATGAGCATGAAGGTCGCTAGCGCGACCACGACGAGCGTCCATATCGAGCTGTCGGAACGCTGTCCGGATTGTTCGGCGCCGGCTGTTGCCATGGGTTGAACTCTCCTGATTTCCAGTGCGGCGGTATCGGATGTCAAGCTGCTTCGAGCGCGGCGTTCACCGCGTCCGGAACGGGAATCAATTGCGGTAGCGCATACATGCCCGCTACCCGGGTGACGATTTCTTCGAGTGGTCCACCCGTCACCAGATAGGGGACGGTGGTGTCGTGCAGGGTGTCGAGTAAGAGACGGTCGAGCACCGTGTGGAATTCCGATTCCGGCGCATCGGTCCCCTCCCGGTCCATCCGAAGATGGATGAAACCGTCGTAGGTGGTTTTGGCGCGACGGATGACGATGCCCGCGTGCGCGACGAGGTAACGCTGTTCGAAAACGCGATAGGGGAGATCCTGGGGACGGCGCAGCCAGTGACCGAGCTTCCTGGTGCGCCGCAGGGTTTCCGCGAGCGCCCATTCGTGCAGAACCGAACCATCGGAGACGAATCTGGTTCCCAGCCTCGCCTCTGAATCCACCCGCTGTTCGAAACCGCGCATCGGCGCGTCCACGGTGGCCGCCAATCGGCGATCGACCACCGGCTTGGTGAGCTGTTCGGAAATGGTCGCGAACGACAGTCCGGTGGCCAGGGACAACGCGGTGCACACCGCGGTCTTCCCACTGCCCGGGGCACCGGTGATCGCTAGTCGTAACGCGGGTGAATCCTTCATCAGGGTGTCCTCGTATCGCGGCGATCGATCCGCGGAACTCATGCCGGGCGTGCGAATGACACGACTCGCTCGGAGTTGCTTCACAATGTCAGCCGAAATCTAGTAATCAAACGATAACTTGTCAATAATTTGGTCGTGGTAACTTGTGAACATGATGGCCAGACTGAGCGCGGCCGAGCGCCGCGAAAGGATTCTGGAGGCTGCGGGGCGGGCATTCTCACGGGGCGGCTACGCCGGGACCAGCACAGATTTGGTCGCACTGGAGGCAGGCGTCTCGCAGCCGTATGTGGTGCGCATGTTCGGCAGCAAGGCAGACCTCTTCCAGGAAGTGTTCGACCGAGCGGTCGAGGAACTGATTTCGGCGTTCGCGGCCGAACTCGACGATCCGGCCGCGGCGTCCGCGCCGGACGTGTGGGACCGGCTCGGCGCGGTGTACAGCCAGCTGGTCGAGGATCGCGACGTGCTCGTCGTCCTGTTGCAGGGTTTCAGCGCGGCCGCGGCGCACCCGCAGATCGCCGCGGCGGCGCGACGCTGCCTGGTCACCCTGTTCAACCTGCTGGTCGAGCGCACTGGCAGCCCGGCCCAGCAGGTGCAGCAGTTCATCGCCAACGGCATGCTGCTCAACGCGCTACTGGCGATGGAAGCGCCCGAGCACGCCGCGGAGGAACCTGCCCTCGCGGCGCTCGCGGACTGTGCGCTCGGCCAGCACACCGGCTATACCTACGGTCCCTCAGTCCGGAAGTTGATGGGCCAGTAGGCAGGATCCCGTCACACCCTGGAATTCCTTGATCAGCATGTCGGCGCTGCGCCAGCGCTGACCGCCTCGGTCGATGATCGAGGAACGCCGGATTTCCACCGTGCCGTCGAAGGTCTCGTCGGAGGGCCGTCGCGGGCCGTCGGCGAAGAACTCCAGTTTGCGCATCCACAGGGTGTTGCTACTCGTGCGATCGAGTGAATCCATCGCGTAGAGCAGGATCTGTGAGAGCTGGGCCGCGCCGACGACCGCATCGATCGGCGACACCGAGTTCCAGTAGGCCGATTCGGCACCGGCGTAGCCGCCTTCGACACCCGTGCGCACCTGCTGCCTGCCGGTGATCCGGGTGGAATCCTCGCTGACGGTGAGGTCGGTCGCGGTCAGCGTGTGGTCCTTCACGCCGTTGAGGTAGTAGTGCGGCGCCGGACCGTAGATATCGCCCAGGTTCGCGATCCGATCGACGCCAGGCACCGTCAACGCGCCGACGCCGATCGGATGGACCATGGTCAGCGTGCCGCCGAGATTGCCGACCTGGAATTTGAAGGTGGTCTCCGACTCGTCGTCGGCGGTGTCGGCGGTGGCCGTGATCGTGGCGGTGACCGGGATGTGCTCGAGATCCTCGTGCGGCTGGGCGCCCGCGCGCACCGACGCGTGACGCACCCACATGCGGGCCGATTCGGCGGGCCGCAGATCTCGGGCGTGGCTGAGCGCGGCGTCGCAGAGCGAGGCGGCGAGCATGATGGTGTCCACGCTGCTCACATGCGGCACCAATTCCCGGTGCTGCTTACGCGACCACGCCGCGGGGTAAGTCAGCCGGGCGAGGCCCGCGTGCTCGGCGCCGGGCTGAGTCGATCTGCTGATCCGCAGGTCGGACAGGTCGGGGCAGACTTTCTTGTAGCCCTCACCGAAGTAACGATCGGACTGCGGTCCGAGGGGCTCGTCGTAGCTGGAAAATGTAACGGTCATCGCACAACACTTTCGAGGAGCAATTCGATAATTCGGTCAGGCAATCTTGGGTAGGTCGAAAACTTGGCCCGCGTAGGACAGGCCGGCGCCGAAGGACACTTGCAGAGCGAGTTGTCCCGGTTTCGCGCGACCCGATGAAATCAGATCGTTGATGGCGAGCGGAAGTGCGGCGGCGGACGTGTTCCCGGCTCGCCTGACATCATCGGCGATAACTACCGATTCGTCGTTCCAGCCGAGTTTGCGGGCCACACTGTCGATAATTCGGAGATTTGCCTGATGGGGTACGAATACTTCCACATCGGAGAGTGCGACACCCCCGGCTTCGGCGATGTCGGAAACAATTTTCGGTACTGCATTCGTGGCCCAGCGGAATACCTCGGTACCCTCCATTTTCAGGAAGGGAGTCGGCGTTCCCGCTGGGTCGGCGCGCTGCTGTTCCCATGTCGGTTCCTGACGGATCAGGTGGGATTGCTCGCCGAGGCTGCCCCAGATCGTCCGGCGAATGTGCCCGGACTCGGTTCGGCTTATGAGCGCTGCTCCGGCGCCGTCGCCGAAGATGGGGGCCACCGATCGCTCACCGAGGTCGATGACGTTGCTGAGCTTCTCCGAGCCGATCACGAGAATGGTGTCGGACTGTCCGGCATTGATGAGCGCTGCCGCTTGTCCTATGCCGTGCGCGTATCCGGAACATCCCGCGGAGATATCGAACGCGGCGGGGCGGTCGCAGCCTAGCTCGGCGGCGATTATCGGCGCAGCGGCTGGGGTTTGATTCAAATGGGTGGAACTCGCCAACATGACGACATCTACCTGGTGGGCGGATATTTTGGCTGCGTCCAATGCGAACTGCGCGGCCTGTGCCGCCATGGAAATTACTGTTTCGTGTGCCCCCGCAAATCTTCTCTCAGTAATTCCGGTCCGCGTTGTTATCCAAGCTTCGTCCACACCTAGTTCAGGTGCGAGTTCGGAATTGGAAACGATTCGATCGGGACGGTAGGTTCCGATCGTCAACATTCCGGCGGATAAGGCCGTCATATTTCCACCCCCGAGAGGTGATATGTGTCAATTATGTATGAATCAATGTATCACCCGGCAAGAATTGTCGAATCAGATCACATGGCTATAACGCCAGTATAACAGCAATGTGTGACGAAGGTCACGTTTTTTCATAGACGCTTGACATCGTTCGATTATTCGAGCTCGGGCGTACGATTCGCTATCGATAGCAGCGGATTAACTATTCTCCGACTCGTTGCTATCCGGATGCGTGAAATTCGCCGATTGTCGGATATAAGACCTGGGGAATAAAATTCTCTCCCCCGAGGCCATCGATAGCTGAATATTCTCTCGATGACGGGCGGCTGCGGCGCCGTCGCTCTGTGCAGCGAGGATGCCGGGGTCTCGGGCATCGGAAACGACGGCGGGAGCCCGGATGCTCGGCATCCGGGCTCCCGCCACGGCATATTCGCGGGCTTGTGCCCGCGGTGGTTACCGGCTGGTAAAGGGCAGCAGGGCCATCTCGCGGGCGTTCTTCACCGCGACCGCGACTTGCCGCTGCTGCTGTGGTGTGAGCCCCGTCACACGCCTGCTGCGAATCTTGCCGCGATCGGAGATGAACGTGCGCAGCAGGTTCACATCCTTGTAGTCGACGGTTTCGATCCCCGCGGCGATCAGCGGGTTCTTCTTCGGACGGCGGCCCTGTTCGGCGCGGACCTTTTTCGACGGTGCTCGCTTGACTGCCATATCAGGTATTCCTTCTGCGGGATCGGTGGTTTCTACCAGCTCGACTTGTGCACACCGGGGAGTTCGCCTCGGTGGGCCATCTCGCGCACACGCACACGGGAGAGTCCGAACTTCCGGAGGTGACCGCGCGGACGTCCGTCCGCGGCGTCCCGATTGCGCAATCGTACCGGACTGGCATCGCGCGGAAGCCGTTGCGGCGCGGACTGCGCGGTCTCGCGATCGGCCGGTGAAGTGGCGGGATCGCGGACGACGGGATCATATTTGCGCAGCGCCATTGGGTCGGGATTGTTGCGCCGTTTCTTGCGGGGTGACATATGTGTAGCCGCTGCCCGCGCTGGAGTTCGGCAGAGGCGGCGCGGCAGAACAATCAGGGAGGGAATCGGTGAAGATGGGCGTACATCCGCACTATCGCCCGGTGGTCCTCGAGGATTCGAGTACGGGAAAGCGGTTCCTCGCCAGGTCCGGAGTTCTGATCGACCTGGACCGCCGCTGAATCGGCCGGAACGAGGGGCGGACCGAGGTCGCGCCCCTCACGGTCCGCAACCGTGTCGCCCTTCGTCCGGCGGAGTTCCGGGAACGAGCGATCTGTCGACCGGAATCTCAGCCCTGTTTTGTTCCGAGGTCGACCAGGGTGGCGGCGAGCTGGAAATACTTGTTGCTGCCCAGGTCGGCGATGGTTTTGATCTTCAACGCCGCCAGCGCTTTGTCGTGTTCGGGCGTGAGGCCGGCCAGGGCCGAGGGCGGGGCCGACAGAATGTCCGCGAGTGACTTGTTCTCGTAAGCTTTGTCGAGCACCTTGTCGAGCACCACATTGACGGGCATACGAACTCCTTCGGAATGAACCTTCGGAATGAACCTGTCGTGCGTACGATCGGACATCGTCGGTCCGAGTCCTGCTTGCCGACGATAACGCGCCGGGTGGTGTGGTGAGCGGTGAACGCGCCGGGGCGGGGGCATCGACCGTGTCGGCGTCGTCGCGGAGCATGAGGGGGTCGGGCGGTAGCGATCGTGATGAAGGGGCAATTACTCGGCAAATGTTGTATTCGATATCACATGGGCCTAGGGTGAAATCACCGCTTGCGAAGAGATTGCTGCCAATCGAAATGCATACCGAGAGTTGGATTTTCGTGGCCGTAAAAGTCCTGGGGAAGTGATGAAATCGTGCTCACTCGCCGGTACCCTCATCCGAGAGGGCGGGTTCTCCCGGTTTCGGGAGAACCCGCTCATCGCCAAAGTTCAGGTCTTCGACCGTATCTGCCAGAAGCACTTCGCGTGACAGCGCTGTTCATTCTCCGCGTGCCGCTTCGGTAGCCGTGCCCCGATTCGTCACAGCCCGCGGATCATCCGCGCCGTGGCCGGGCGGGGGCGACAGCAACGCTTCCAACCGATTCAGCTGCGCCCCCACGAATTCCGCCGACCCCTCGATCAGCGACAGCGGCCAGGGCAACTGCTTGCACTCCAGCCTTTTCACCTCGTCGGCCAGATCGGCGGTGGTGGCCTCCAATTCGCTGATCTCAGTGCGCAAGGCGCCTACCTGCGCGCGCAGTGCCGAGGTCTGATCCTCGAGCTCGCCGATCCGTCGCAATGCGGCGGCGACACCCTCGACCAGCGTGCGGCCGTCGCTCTCGTCGTCGGAGCCGAGCTGCGGCCACCCGGCCAAACCCGGCCCTCGCAGCTGGATCTGGATGTCGCGCAGCACTACCTCTTGTTCCGGCGTCACGTCCGGCTCCTCCTGTGCGACCTCCCACTACCGAGATCGCCGGGGCACGACCTCGTCGACAGCAGCGCAGGCCGCCGAATCGCATGTCTCCCACTGTAGGTCGGGCCGGGCCAGAAGCGGAATCCGCGGTGTTCCTCGGTCCGCGTCAGCGGATCATCTCGGGTTCGGCGCCGCGTGCGGCCGACGGCATGGATCCGCTGGTGCGACGATCGGGGGCGACGAGCACCGCGGTGATCGGAATGGCCAGCGAGAGCATGCCGATCACGAACATCGGCACCAGGAATGTGAACAGGTCTTCGCCGTCGGGAGCCGATACGCGCGGGTCGACGCGGACATCGAGTCCGGCGAGCCACAGATAGTGCGCGCCGATGACCGAGAGTCCCACCACCAGCGCCGCGATGACCAATGCCGGCGCGGGCCAATGGTGCAGGATGAACCACAGCGTGGCGACCGAGAGGGCGATCAGCAGCACGATGGATCCGATGATGGGCGCCCATCGCAATTCGACCGAACCCCGGACCTGGATGGCGTCCATGCCCACATACATCGCCAGCGAGAGTCCGGCGCTCATGGCGAGCGCACAGCCGATCAGCCGAAGCCACTCCAGGGTTCGACCGAGAAAGATCAGTCCCGCGAAAACCGCGAGCCCGGCGAGGATGGCGGCGCTGAGCAGTCGGGGCACGTCGTAGCGGAACGACACACCGCCGGGACCGTTGACGCCGAGCATCGACACGAAAATCGCCAGCCAGACACCGATCGCGCCGATGGACACGGCCGCCGCGGTGAGCCAAACCATCCGGAACCGGGATGTCACGGACTTCTTCGATTGCTTGATGCAGGTGAAGCCGACCAGGGCGCCCGCCGCCGAGACGGTGACCGAGAGACCGAGCACCCAGTAGCCCATAGCGAAATAGCTCACGCGAAGGTTTCCTTACCCCTGCCGGACCGGCTGCTCGCGGTTTTGTTCGGCGAGGCGCTGAATGGCGTATTCGGTGACCGCCGCGAGCGATTGGCGGACTTCCATGGCATTGCGGGCATCGATGTCGACGATCGGCACACCGGCACGGACCGACAGTGCTTCACGCAGTTCGGCAACCGGGAACCGCGGTGCGTCGGGGAACCGGTTGACCGCGACGAGGAACGGAAGTTCGCGCGCCTCGAAGAAATCGACGGCGGCGAAACTGTCCTCGATGCGCCGGGTGTCGACGAGGACCACAGCGCCGATCGCGCCGCGGATCAGGTCGTCCCACATGAACCAGAACCGGCGCTGGCCCGGCGTACCGAACAGGTACAGCACGAGATTGCCGGGTAGCACGATGCGCCCGAAATCCATGGCGACGGTGGTGGTTTCCTTGCCGGGCGTCGCGGCGAGATCATCGATGCCGTCGGAGAATCCGGTCACCATGGCCTCGGTCCGCAGCGGGACGATCTCCGATACCGCACCGACGAAGGTCGTCTTGCCCGCGCCGAAACCGCCTGCGACAACGATTTTCGTCGAGGCGGTACGGTTGTCCGTGGGTGCCGAGCCGTAGGGCTGGGCGTTATAGGGCGCGGAGTCCACGCAAAGTCCTCTCCATCAGTGTTAGGCGCTCGTCATATGTTGCCTGATCGCTCAGCGTCGAATGCACCCGCAGCGTCCCTGCGACGACCAGATCACCGATGACGACCCGGATTAGGCCGAGGGGTCGTTGTAGTTTGGCGGCGATCTCCGCGACCGACAATCGCGCGGTGCCGAGCCGCACGATGTCGGTGCGAAGATCGCCGACGGGCCATTCGAAATGGGCAGTGTACGAGATGGTCTCGATCACCGCCTCCAGGGGAAGATCGACCGCCGGCTCGGTACGTCCGGAAGTCAGCGCATAGGGGCGGACGCGGGTCGGGGGTGTTCCCGGCCCCCCGCCGGAAGGGTTGGACATCGCACTCTCAGACAGCCGTACGGGCAGTAGCCGAGACCACCGACCCGACCCGGTCGACGAGCAGAGCCATTTCGTAGCCGATGCGGCCGATATCGTGGGACTTGTTGGCGAGAACCGCCAGGTGCGAACCATTGCCGACGGTCATCACCAATAGGTAGCCGCGCTGCATGTCCACGATCGACTGCATGACCTTGCCGCCGCTGAACAGCTGCGCCGCGCCCGCCGCCAGACTGGCCAGCCCCGCGGTCACCGCCGCGAGCTGCTCGGCCCGGTCGCTCGGCAGATGCGGACTGGTCGCCTGCAACAGTCCGTCGGCCGATACCAGCACCGCGTGCGTCACGCCGGGCACATCCCGGGTGAACCGGGTGACCAGCCAATTCAGGTTTTCGTC
This sequence comes from Nocardia sp. NPDC005366, assembly GCF_040606855.1. Classification (NCBI taxonomy): domain Bacteria; kingdom Bacillati; phylum Actinomycetota; class Actinomycetes; order Mycobacteriales; family Nocardiaceae; genus Nocardia; species Nocardia sp. NPDC005366. The sequence goes on along the minus strand of NZ_JBEXFQ010000021.1, from coordinate 107,885 downwards.
CGTCGTGGTGCTCGGGTTCTCGCTCATACAAGCCCTCCGTCGTTGTACTGGGCGTCGGCCCGCCCACTGCGGACCCCGCTGAGATGCCTGGTCAGGCTGTTACGGATTTCATCCGGATTCCTGGTGTTGGCTTCCTCGGCGGGGGAGAGCCCGCCGGGCACCAACTGGGCGCCGGGCTGACGAATAGGTAGTCCGCCCGAGGTGCGCCCCGATGTGGTCGGGTGACTCGCCTCGGCGGCAGCGGCCCAACCCTCGTCGGCGGGAGACGTCCACGGCGTGACCTCCCCCGCGCCTTCGGATCCCGAGGACGCGGGTTCGACCAGCCACTCCGAGACCATACGTTGGTAGATCGGCGTCGGCGTCTCCGCGTTCACCGGACGCAGACCGGTCACGGTGGTGGTCGCGGTGATCGCCATCGGCTCGGGCTCGGGCGCGGGGGCAGGCCGCGGGGTGAGCTGTTCCGGTGCGAAGGTCTGGGTTTCGGCCCAGACATCGACCTGTGCGGGTTCGGAGGAGTATGCGGACTCGTTCTGTGCGGAGGCGGGCAGGGCGAGCGGTTCGGACGGGCGGTAGCTGTTTTCCCTGCGGTCGATGAACCCGCGAGAGGTGCGGCCGGGATCGGTGGCCTCGACATCGATCACCGGGGACGGACCTGAGTTATCCCGCTCGCCGGGTACCGCGACCCTGATCGCGGGCCTGCGCTGCGGCAACCCGCCGCCCACCTCGAACGCGGAGGTCGGCTCGAACGCGGAGGTGTGCTCGGGCAGCGCCAGACTCGGCACAGGCACCAGCGTGCGCGGCTGCGGGGCCGTCGTCTCCTGGCGCGCGATCTGCAACGGCGCCAATGGCATCTGCTGCGAACCGCCGTCGGGCGAGATCGGCACCGGCGACACCAGGGTTCCCGGCAGATGCACGCTGGCGGTGATGCCGGGCTGCTGGGCCATGGCCGAGGTGCGGCGCAGATTGACGGTGATGTTGTGGCGTTTGGCGAGACGGCCGACGACGAACAGGCCCATACGGCGGGCGGTCTCGACGGTGACCTCACCACCGGAGGCGAGATGATCGTTGGTGGTCTGCAGATCGTCGGTGGACATGCCGAGACCGCGATCGATGATCTCGATCAGGTAGCCGCCGTCGACCGCGCGTGCCACCGACACCGCCACCGGGGTGGTCGGCGGCGAGTAGCGCAGCGCGTTGTCGATGAGTTCGGCGAGCAGATGCTCGATATCGACGGCGGGCTCACCGGGCACGATGCCGTCGGGGGCGGTGCCGATCTCGACCCGCTGGTAATCCTCGACCTGGGAGACCGCGCTCCACAACATGTCCGACAACGGGACGGGGGGCAGGTGGCCGCGCCGCAGCGCGGTGCCCGCCAGCACGAGCAGGTTGTCGCCGTTGCGGCGCATGCGGGTCGCGAGGTGGTCGAGGCGGAACAGGCTCTGCAACCGCTCCGAATCGTCCTCGTCGTGTTCGAGTTCCTCGATGAGGGAGAGCTGCTGTTCGACAAGGGACTGGCTGCGCCGCGACAGGGTCTCGAACATGCTGCCGATCTGCAGTCGCAGACGGGCCTGTTCGCCGGCGAGATAGAGCGCGGCCTGGTGGATATCGTCGACGGCGCGGGCGAGCTGGCCGATCTCCTCGGTGGTGTGCACGTCGATCTGACTGGTGTCCGGGGTCGAACCGCCGGAGCGCACCACCTCGATCTCGTTGGGCAGGTCGACATGGGCGACCTGCAACGCGCCGTGGCGCAGACGACGAATCGGGACGACCAGCGAGCGGGCGACCGCCAGCGCGAGCGCGAGGCCGGCGAGCAGTGTCGCGACCACGATCGCGATATCGCGCAGCACGATGCCGCGCAATTCCGAGGTGCGGTCGTTGAGGCGTACATCGATGGTGTCGACCAGGCTGATGGTGGTCTGGTCGTAGGCGGTGGCGCTGGTGCGCAGCGAATCGACGACAGCGGGATTGGTGGTCGGATCACCGAGGTTCTGTCCGAATGCCCCTAGTCGCGTGTTGATCGCGTCGATCAGCGTGTTGGCGTTCAGCGCCGACGACGGCTGCAACTGGGCGAACTGCATGATGAGAACCAGTTCACCACCCGCGGTGGTCAGAACCGTCGGGCGCACCGCGGGATTCTTGTCGGCGCCGGGCGATCCGATCAGCATGTATTGCTGGGCCAGCAGGCGGCGGGCGTTGGTCGTCACGCCGAGCTGCAGGAAGTAGCGCTGAATGGTGAGCTCTTCGATCGTGGTCGAGACCGCGATCGCGTTACCGATGCGCGCCGCCACGTCGTCGGCCTGCTGCCCGATCGTCACCGGGGACGAGCTGCGCAGGCTGTTGCGCATGGCGCGGCCCGCGACGAGCGCGAGATCGAGTTCCTTGCTCACACTGTCGGGCGCCCTGGTCGACTTCAGCGCAGTCTCGAGATCGGCCGCCGCCTGGTCGAATTTGCCCGCGATGTTATCGATCGACGAAACAGGCTGATCCTCCCATGAGGTCGCCGCAGACAACGCGAGTTGCTCGGTGGCCGAACCGAACCCGAGCATCGGGCGGATGATCCTTGCCTGTTCCGAGGCCGCGTCGAGCTGCGAGATCATGTCGAGCTCGTCGTTGATACGCAACACCGCGAATGTCGAGGCGAGCACTACTGGTAGCAGCAGTACGACGCCGACCTTGCGGGTGACGGACCAGTTGGACAGCCTGAATTGCCTGGAACGCGGTGCTGATTCCATCCGCTTCCGTCGCCTCCACTCCGCGCGGGGTCCCCGGTGGCTTGTGGCTGTTCAACATGAGGATGGGATTGAACCTGCTGAGAACCAACTCGAGGTCTTCTTTTTACCGCTGGGAACATACCGTGCTAGCTGGTTATCGGCAATCTGAGACACCCGCTTTGAGAACTCTCGAATATGGCTACGCAGAACGTCTTTCGTTTTCCGTGCGGCGCGGCCGGTAGCGGAAATCGGTCGATAGCTGAGAAAGACGCTGGTCACGCTGTTGGTTGACTCGGCCCCGAAGCTCGAGACCGCCACGGCGTGTCGGAGGCCGCCCTCTCAGTCGACTCTCAGTCGATGTGGTCAAACTGGTGGCATGCGCATTCTGGTAGTCGACGACGATCGTGCCGTCCGTGAATCGTTGCGCCGCTCGCTGACCTTCAACGGCTACTCCGTCGACCTCGCGGTGGACGGCATGGACGCTCTGGAGAAAGCCACCGCGCAGCGTCCGGATGCCCTCGTGCTCGATGTGATGATGCCGCGCCTCGACGGGCTGGAAGTTTGCCGCAGACTGCGCAGCACCGGTGATGATCTGCCGATTCTGGTTTTGACAGCGCGGGATTCGGTATCGGAACGAGTTGCCGGGCTCGATGCCGGGGCCGACGACTATTTGCCGAAACCCTTCGCCTTGGAAGAATTGCTCGCCCGATTGCGGGCATTGCTGCGCCGCCGCGCCGCCGATCCGGGGGAGACCTCGGAGGCCATGCAGTTCGCCGATCTGTCACTGGATCCGGTGACGAGAGAGGTCGCCAGGGGCGACCGGTCCATCAGCCTCACCCGCACCGAGTTCTCACTGCTGGAAATGCTGATGGCGAATCCACGCCGTGTGCTGACCCGCAGTCGAATTCTGGAAGAGGTCTGGGGATACGATTTCCCGACCTCCGGCAATGCGCTCGAGGTCTATATCGGCTATCTGCGACGCAAAACCGAGGCCGAGGGCGAACCGCGGCTGATCCATACGGTCCGCGGAGTCGGGTACGTGCTCCGCGAAACTCCTCCGTAAGCCGGCTCGACAATGGCCCGAACGGTTCCACGGCGACCGATGGTCGCCCCACTCGGTCAGCAGCGTCCGCCCGACGCCGCGGAGATGCGCCCGCCGATGCCGCTGACCCGTACGGTCTCGCTGCGCTGGCGGGTCACCCTGCTGGCGGCCTCGCTGGTGGCGGTCGCGGTCGCGGTCACCTCCATCGCCGCCTACGCGATGGTCGCGCGGGCCCTCTACGCCGACGTGGACTCGCAGTTGCGGGCGCGCGCGAACACGATGATCAACAACAATTTCGAGAATCTCGGTTTTCAATCCATCGTGCTCGCGGGTCTGTTCTCCAACGACGTCGGTGTCGCGCTGATCTTCGCCGACCACAAGCCGTATATGCCGCCGCAGCAGACGACGCCGCCCGTCGGCAGTCAGGAACTGGCCGTCGCCGACGGGGAACTGCCCTCCTCGCTGCGCACGGTCAACAATCAGCGGGTGCTCGCGGTGCCGACCCATTCCGGGGCCACCCTGATCATTTCGCAGCGCCTCGAGCCGACGAGGGAGGTGCTGGACCGGCTGGCGTGGCTGCTGTTCGTGGTCGGCGGATGCGGGGTCGTGCTGGCCGCAGCCGCGGGCACCGCCGTCGCGCGAACCGGGCTGCGGCCCATCGCCAGGCTCACCGCGGCCACCGAGCGGATCGCCCGCACCGATGACCTGACCCCGATTCCGGTGACAGGTGACGACGAATTGGCGCGGTTGACCGAGAGTTTCAACACCATGCTGCGGGCGCTCGCGGAATCGCGGGATCGCCAGCGCAGGCTGGTGGCCGACGCCGGACACGAGTTGCGGACGCCGCTCACCTCGTTGCGTACCAATATGGAACTGCTCATCGCCTCGGGCAGTCCGGGAGCGCCGCAGATCCCGGACGAGGATATGGCCGAACTCCGCGCCGATGTCATCGCCCAGATCGAGGAACTGTCCACCCTCGTCGGAGATCTGGTCGACCTGGCGCGCGAGGACGCGCCCGAAACCGTCTACGACCGGATCGATCTCGGCGAGGTGACCGAGCGGGCCCTCGAACGCGCGCGCCGACGCCGCGGCTCCATCGAATTCGTCGCTGAACTGCGTCCGTGGTTCATCTACGGCCACGAAGCCGGGCTGGAACGCGCGGTGCTCAATGTGCTCGACAACGCCGCCAAGTGGAGTCCGGCGGGTGCGCAGGTGCTGGTGACCATGCGCGAGACCGGGCGGGGACTGCTGGAACTGGACGTCGACGACGCCGGTCCCGGTATTCCTTCCGGCGAGCGGGAACTGGTTTTCGAGCGTTTCTACCGAACCACCGTCTCCCGGTCGATGCCGGGCTCTGGACTGGGCCTCGCCATCGTCAAACAGGTGGTGACCAAGCACGGCGGCACCATCACGGTCGACAATTCGACGCGCGGTGGCGCTCTCATCCGCATCGTGCTCCCCGGCGAAGCCGGAATTCCCGTTTCCGATAAGCAGATCTCGGAAAACTGATAGCGGGGTCTCAGTCCCCTCTAAGCCGTCGTCGTCAAGCTTGGTGACAGACGTTCAGGAGAAACGAGAAGTGATGACCGAGGATTTCCAGAACCGCGCGGGAGAGCCGGACGGCGGCGTTCCCGGCCCACGCCCGACCGAGCAGATCCAGCCCGTGCCCGCCGCGCATTCCGATCCGCACGCCGCGTGGGCCAGGCCGGACCACGGTGCGACCCATTCGATGCCGCAGTACGCGACCCAGCCCTACCCCGGCCACGAGACGAGCGGAAACTACGGGACGCCCCAGTTCCCGCCACCACAGGGCGCGGCCTTCGGCGCTCAGCCGCCGCAACCGCAGCGGCGTCCGATCCGCCTGGGTCTCGTCGCGGGGGCGGTGGCCTTGGCTCTGGTCAGCGGCGGCGTCGGCGGCGCGGTCGGCACGCTCGCCACCCAGACCGACAACGGACGCGCACCGGTGACCAATGCGCTGGACGCCCCGAAACCCGCCGTCAGCCCCGTCGCGAACGCACCTGCCGGATCCACCCAGGCGGTGGCGCAGAAGGTGCTGCCGAGCGTCGTGATGATCAAGGTCGCGAGCAACCGTGCCGAAGGTGAGGGTTCCGGTGTCATCCTGTCCTCGGACGGGCTGATCCTGACCAATAACCACGTCGCCACCGGCGGCGGTGCCAACGCCACGATGCAGGTCGTGTTCTCCGACGGCAGCACCGCGCCCGCCACGCTGGTCGGCGCCGATCCGGTCTCGGATCTCGCGGTCATCCGTGTCACCGGCAAGAGCGGGCTGACTCCGATCGAACTCGGCGCCTCCGGCGGCCTCCAGGTCGGCCAGTCGGTGATCGCCATCGGTTCCCCGCTCGGGCTGGCGGGCACCGTCACCACCGGTATCGTCTCCGCGCTCAACAGGCCGGTATCGACCCAGGGGGAGAGCGCGACCAGTCAGGTGAACCCGGTGATCGACGCGATCCAGACCGATGCCGCGATCAATCCTGGCAATTCCGGCGGCGCGTTGGTCGACGCCAACGGCAAATTGATCGGTATCAATACCGCCATCGCCAGCCTCGGCGCGGGTGAGGGGTCGGGCGCGCAGAGCGGTTCGATCGGCCTCGGTTTCGCCATACCGGTCGATCAGGCCCGCCGCGTGGCCGACGAACTGATCAAGACCGGTCACGCCACCTACGCGCAGATCGGCATCAAGTTGCGGCCGCAGGACACCGCGGCGCGAGTGCTCGAGTCCACCGCGGACGGCCCGGCCGCCAAGGCGGGCATCCCCTCGGGCGCGGTCGTCACCGCGGTGGACGGTCGGTCCATCGACTCGGGGAACGCGCTCATCGCCGCCGTCCGCTCGCATCAGCCGGGGGACAAGGTGAAGGTCACCTACACCGACGAACAGGGCGGCAATCCGAAGACGGTCGAGGTCACGCTCACCGCCGCGCCCGCGGACGGCGGCCGGTGATGCGGTCGACCCCGCGCGGTCCCTTTCTGCTCCCACCCGGATCGACCAGCACCGCGGTCGAACTCCACCTCGCAGGCGCTACGGTGAGCACCATGGAAATCGATGCTCCTGTGGCGGGGCGTGCACTGGTGGTGGTGGTCGATGATCGAACGGCACATGGAGGTGTGGACTCGCTCGGCCCGCTGGTCACCGAGTTGCTCACCGAGGCGGGTTTCCTCGTCGACGCGTCGGTGACGGTGCAGGCCGATGAGGTGGAGATTCGCAACGCTCTCAATACCGCGGTGATCGGCGGCGTCGATCTCGTGATCTCGGTCGGTGGCACGGGTCTGTCCCCCCGTGACGTCACGCCGGAGGCGACGTCGCAGGTCCTCGACCGGGAGTTGCAGGGCATCAGCGAGGCGCTGCGCGCGTCCGGCCGGGTTGCCGGATCGCTCGACGCGGGCCTGTCGCGCGGCCTCGCGGGCGTGTCGGGCAGCACCCTCGTCGTGAATCTGCCTGGCACCCGCGCGGCGGTCCGTGACGGTATGGCGACTCTCGGACCGCTCGCCAGCAAAGTGATCGGTGAACTCTCCGGATTGGTCGAATAATTTCTGCCACCGGACCTTCCGACGACCCTCGCCCGGCGCAGCGCCGGGCGAGGGATATCGCGCGGCTGGACCGCATTTTCGGTGAAGCCCTCCCGGAAACCACCGCCGACGAACGCGATTCCGGAGGCGACAACTCCTCCGACGATTGGCTGCGCTCCCAGGTGCCCCCGCACCACGGCTGAGCATCAGTTACCGCTGCGACCAGTAGATACGCCGTGATCGTTCCGTGATCTACTGTTCCTCGCCGAGATTGCCTTGTGATCTTAGTCACCGTATACGGCTGTGTCCCATGGTGGCCGCTCGGCCTCGCTGTGCCGCGAATGCGGTGGTCAATGCCAGGTGGCATCCCCTGTCTGCGTTTATGCACACCGATTGATATGGGCATGCGTTCATCAGTGACCTACCTCACATCTCACATTGCGAAAGCTCGCGTTGCCAGGCTGTTACCGAAGGTTTAATCTTCGCGAGAGCCATCCAACACTGGACCCCGAAGGCCCGGGTATGACACATATTCTCGCCATCCCCGGTGGAACCCGGCTCGGTTCCAATTACCAGCTGAGGCCGTTGCGCCGAAATAACAGCCGGTTACATACCGGCAACAAAGGGGCGACACACTGAGCTGGGCCTGAGAGGACCAATGTCCACCTCGATGGTCGAGGTCGACTGTTTGAACCTGATGAGGGGAAGTATGAGCGAGAACCGCACCAACGGTCTGCGCCGCGGTGCCCGCGCCGCGGGCGTCGGCGCCGCCGCGGCCGTTGCCATGGGCCTGCTTTCGACCGGTGCTGCCAATGCCGATACCTTCGTACCGTTGCCGGACGGTCAGAAGGTCGGACCTGGCGTTACCCTGACCCGCACCGGAGAACATGCCCTGATTTCGCCGTCCCTTTCCGGCAACGGCGCAGGTCGCGTTGTCTGGGTCTCCGGAAATGCCACCGCCGATGTGACTGTCACCCCCGAGGGTGAAGTGGGCCCGAACAACGGCCCCGCAGGCGGCCCGGGCAGCAATAACTCGTCGACGCACGGTGCGTCGCAGCTGAGCACCGGCTATATCGTCGGTTGCCAGGTCAGCATCGCCGACGACGCCATTTCCGCGGGTGTTTCGGGCAGCGTCAACCTCGACGGCGCCGGTCTCGGCGGCTCCTTCGGCCTCCAGCTCGGCCCGGGTGAAGTGAAGTTCGTGCAGATCGACTACAAGGACATTCTGAAGCCGGGTGTCTACTCGGTCGAGTACCAGGATGCCGAGATCGAGATCCAGGGCTGCGCCGGCTACGCGCAGGCGCGTGCGTACACCGTTGTCGAAATCATCGGTGACCACTACTCGAAGACGAGCCTCTACGGGATGCCGTTCAGCATCGGCTGACGTCTGTCGAATCTCTAACGAACATTCTTCTCGCTGAAGCGAATTCAACCCTCGAGGGGCACAATCAAATGATCAACCGTAAGAACTTGGCGCGGGTGGCCGGTGTCGGCGCCGCTGCCACTGTCGCCATGGGCCTGTTCTCCACAGGCGCCGCCAACGCCGATACCTTCGTTCCGCTGCCGGGCGGCGAAATCGTCAAAACCCTCTCCGACGGGACCGTGGTGACGGTTCGCCTCGTCGGCGAGTCGGCCAACATCAACCCGTCCATGGGCTCCACCCCCGCGCACCGCAACGCGTGGGTCTCCGGTAGCGCCCAGGTCGAATTGTCCGGCACCGGTTCGGATGTCGGCGGCAAGATCTTCCCGGGTTACACCGTGGGCTGCCAGGTGAACATCGCGGGTGGCGGCGCCACCGGCGGCGTCGAAGGTTCTGTGGACTGGAGCGACGGCGAGAACGTGAAGCCGGGCGTCGGCGCCAGTACCGGCGGCGACCTGTCCCTCGGCCCCGGCCAGGCGCAGTCGTTCTACATCCTCGATCTGGAGCAGGCCGACGACTTCGGTAGCGAGACCCACAAGAAGCGCAACGTTTTCAGTGGCTCGAACGGGTCGGTCACCTGGGCCGATTCGACCATCGGCCTGAGCGGCTGTGGCGGTTACGCGCAGGCCCGCGCGTTCGTCAGCGTCGAGGTCGAGACCGAGAGTGTCGTCACCTGGATCACCCTGTACGGCCAGCCGTTCAGCATCGGCTGATCGTCGGGTCACCGCAACTGATCAGAGAGCGGGTCCGTCGCCATGGCGACGGGCCCGTTTGCGTTGTGGCGCAGAGAAGTTCGTCGCTCAGAACTCGTGCCGTCCGCCCGAGCCGCGCTGACCCTCGGCGAGCAGATCGCGGATCTGGATCAAAACCTCGGAGTCGCTGAGCTTCTCGTCGTCCTTGGCGAAACGTTTCTTGGCGTGCGTCGCGGGGAGTACCAGGATGAAATAGAGCACCGCCGCGATGATGATGAAATTGATGGCAGCGGTAATGATCGAACCTATTTGAATGAAGGTCGCGGGTTTATCGGCTACCAGCCGGAAACCCAATCCCATTTCACTATCGCCGCCGAAGACGGCGAGGATCGGAGTCACGATCCCGGTAGTGAACGCGGTGACGATGGCGACGAAAGCGGTGCCGATAACGACGGCGACGGCCAGGTCGACGACATTTCCGCGCAGAATGAAATCCTTGAAACCCTTGAGCATTGCCGTTGTCTCCTTCGGGTTGGAGCTGATTCGCTGCGCTCTCCGGTAGGGATGCCTGCCGTATGACGGATGCTAGTTTATGTTCCGGCAAATATTCGGTAAATAATTCCGGCTTCGTTCGCCCGGTGCTCGAACTCAGTGGAATACGACCGTGAGGGCGGTGCGTAACGATGCCGCGGCGACCGTCGTGGCATGTTCGGCGTCCATCGCGACGAGTACCACCCGCTCGGTCGCCGCGCGCCGATCGCCCGGTGCGGAGACGAGCACTACCGCGGCATCGGTCGCCAGTGTCCGTGCGGGTCGCGCGGAGGGGCCGGATTGCTCCTCGGCGCCGATCACGTCGACCCGGTCACCGGCGCGCAGGATATCCGCGACCGCGGTATCGGCGAGACGGATCGGGACGATGCGAGCCTCGCCGGCGCCGGTCGCCGCCGCGGCCAACCGTGGGCTCACGACGCGGAGATCGGTGAAGATCTCACCCGATCGCATCGCGCCGGTCAGCGTCGCGCCGACCAGGGTCGCGGTGCCGCGCACCACGCCGTCGGGAAGCGTGCCCGATTCGTGCGCGACGACGCGCAGATCACCGGCTTCCAACAGCCGTCCCGGTGCGAGGTCGCGTCCGGCCACCACGACGTCGGCGCGCTGGGCATCAGGATCACCCCGGAAGAACAGCACCGCCGCCAGCACGGTGAGCGCGGCGGCGAGGAGTCGGCGGGCGAGTAATTGGTCGGCCCAGGACGGCCGATTCCACAGGGCGAAGCGCAAGGGGCTGCCCCGGCCCAGGTCGGTGCGCGATCGGATCATGGCCGGATCCTATGGCCGAGAAATCCGAGAAAACCTTTGTCGACCCCTGAAAACGGGTGGTTGTGGATAACCTCGGGGCTGTGGACAACTCGGTGCGCGGTGGCGCACCGGTCTCAGCTGGCGACGGCAGTGCTGCTGGCGGAGGAGCTGCTCGTGGAGGAGTTGCTCGCGGAGGAGTTGCTGGACGAACCGCTGCCGCTGCTCGATGAACTCGAATCCGAGGTGGACGAACTGCTCGAACTGTCGGATTTCGCCGGCTCGCTCGCGGTGGACGCGCCGCCACGGCTGTCGGTGCGGTAGAAGCCGCTGCCCTTGAAGACGATGCCGACGGAGTTGAACAGCTTGCGCAGCTTGCCGGAGCACTTGTCGCATACGGTCAGCGCATCGTCGGAGAAGGACTGAACGATGTCGAAGCGGTTGTCACACTGGGTGCACGCATACGAATAAGTTGGCACAGGATCCTCCGCAGGGTTTCGTCGATTGGCACTCTACAGCCGACAGTGCCAACACCGCTAATCGGGGTTTCATTCCGCGACGTCGACGATGCCGAGCTGTTGTAATCCGGCAGCGGGCGTGAGTGCCCACCCCATGCGGAGATCGTGCGGTTCCTCGGGAAGCAGATCGACGAGTTCGTCATCGCGAACCACCGCGACCAGCCGTGCGTCCTCGCGCGCCGCGCCGAGCGTCCGGTCGTAATGCCCTGCCCCGCGTCCGAGCCGCACACCGCGACGATCCACCGCGAGCGCCGGTATCAGAATCAGTCCGGCCCGCCCGATCGTTTCGCAGGGCAGCACGGGACCGTTCGGCTCCAGCAGGCCCCAGCGGGCCGCATGCAACGCGGCGGCCCCGGTGTACTCGGCCCATTCCAGTGGTCCCGGCGACCCGGTGATCGGTACGAGCACCCGCGCGCCCGCCTCGCGCAGGGCGTCGAGCATGGCCGTCGAGCCGGGCTCTCCGCGCACGGGGACGTAGGCGCACACCCAGTCGGAAATCTCGATGTCGCCGATCGCTTTCGCGAGTGCCGCGGCGTCGGCCGCGTGCGAGTCGGCGGTCGAGGCCGCTCGCCGCGCGAGAATTTCGGAGCGCCATGCATGTTTGTCGGGCTGACCGGGCATCTCCATGCTGATCACCATAAGCTCACCGGGATGCCAGGCCGTCGTGACGGCGATGGGCTGAGTGATGGATGGATAGGGTAGACGAATGACAGCAAAGGCCGGACAGTCCGCCGACGGCGCTCCGGTGTCGTGTTTCCGCACTGCCGTCGTGCCCGCGGCCGGATTGGGAACACGGTTCCTGCCTGCGACCAAGACGGTGCCCAAGGAACTGCTGCCTGTGGTCGACACCCCAGGCATCGAGTTGGTCGCGGCCGAGGCCGCCGAATCGGGCGCGCGGCGGTTGGTGATCGTCACCTCCCCGGGTAAGGACGGTGTCGTCGCGCATTTCGTCGAGGATCTCGTGCTGGAGAGCACCCTCGCCGAACGCGGCAAATTCCAGCTGCTCGAAAAGGTCCGCAAGGCCCCTGGCCTGCTCGACGTGACCTCCGTGGTCCAGGAGGAGCCGCTCGGTCTCGGACACGCGGTGGCCCAGGCCGAAGCCGTGCTCGATGACGACGAGGACGCCATCGCGGTACTGCTCCCCGACGATCTGGTGCTGCCCAGCGGTGTCCTCGATGTGATGAGCCGGGTGCGCCGCAAGCGCGGCGGAACCGTGTTGTGCGCCATCGACGTTCCGAAGGACCAGGTCAGCGCCTACGGAGTCTTCGATGTCGCGGTCGTGCCCGACGCGGTGAACCCGAATGTGCTCCGGGTGAACGGGATGGTGGAGAAGCCCGCACTGCAGGACGCGCCCTCCACCTACGCCGCGGCGGGACGATATCTGTTGGACCGGGCCGTATTCGACGCGCTGCGCCGGATCACCCCGGGCGCGGGCGGTGAATTGCAGCTGACCGACGCGATCGCGCTGCTGATCGAAGAGGGTCATCCGGTTCACGTAGTGGTGCACCGTGGGTCGCGCCACGATTTGGGCAACCCGGGCGGTTATCTTCGTGCTGCGGTCGATTTCGCCTTGGAAAGGGAGGAATACGGCCCCGCCCTGCGAGAGTGGTTGCAGCATCGACTCGGTCCGGACTGGGATCCGCAGCTGACGACCTACGACTGAGGACGCGGGCCTGAGGACACGGCCTGAGGACACGGCCTGAGGACACGGCCTGAGGACACGGCCTGAGGACGCGGCGTGAGGATCGCGGCCCGGTCGGGTTTCGCCGACGATGGACCGTCGGGTACGAATGATGGTTCCACCGTCGGGCGCCGGACGCGGTGCGCACACTCGTCCGCGCGGAGGCGGCGCACTCGTTAGACGCGGAGAGGATCAGGGAAGGGCTGGATGCGCTCGGTTGAGGATCAGCAGATCAAGGTGACCGCGGCGGCGGTCGCGCCCCGGCCGGTCCGGGTCGCGATCTCCGAGGCTCAGGGCCTGCTGTGTGCCGAGGATGTGGTCACTGAGCGGCCGCTGCCCGGATTCGATCAGGCCGCTATCGACGGCTACGCGGTGCGCAGTGTCGACGTGGCCGCCGCGGGTTCCGATATCCGCAACGAAGAAGGCGATCTCGTCGATCTGACGCTGCCCGTGGTCGGCGAGGTGGTGGCCGGTTCGCGTCAGCCGATCCGGCTGCAACCGCGCCAGACCGTGCGGGTCGACACCGGCGCGCCGCTGCCGACCCTGGCGGACGCCGTGCTGCCCTTGGATTTCACCGACGGCGGCAGGGCCAGGATCAAGGTCTACGAACCGGTGCGCTCGGGCGATTACGTGCGACGCATCGGTGACGACGTGCAGCCCGGCGACGTCGCGGTGCGCGCAGGCACCATCATCGGTCCCGCGCAGGTCGGTCTGCTCGCCGCGGTCGGCCAGGACAAAGTGCTCGTGCATCCGCGGCCTCGCCTGTCGGTGATCGCGGTCGGCGGTGAACTCATCGATATCGATCGCACCCCCGGCCCCGGGCAGGTCTACGACGTGAACTCCTACGCACTCGCCGCCGCCGCGCGGGACGCGGGAGCCGATGTGAACCGCGTCGGCATCGTCAGCGACGATCCGCGCCGACTGCGTGATGTCGTGGAAGGCCAGTTGGTCCGGTCCGAAGTCGTCGTCATCGCGGGCGCCGTCGGCGGCTGGGCCTCCGAACAGGTCAGGGAGGCGCTGGAGGGCCTGGGTGAACTGGAGATCGCCCGCGTCGCCATGCATCCCGGCTCCGTCCAAGGCTTCGGCAGGCTGGGCCGCGACGAGGTGCCGACATTTCTGCTGCCGTCGAATCCCGTTGGCGCGCTTGTGGTATTCGAGGTGATGGTGAGGCCATTGATCCGAATCGCGTTGGGACGCAGACATCCGATGCGGCGCATCATCAGGGCGCGAACCATCACCCCGATCAGTTCGATGGAGGGCCGTAAAGGTTTCCTGCGTGCGCAATTGATGCGGGACGAATCCACCGGCGACTATCTCGTCCAGCCGTTGGGCGGGGCGGCCGGATCATCCTCGCACCTGCTGGCCACGCTGGCCGAGGCGAACAGCCTCATCGTCCTGGACCCGGACGATACCGAGATCAGGACCGGCGACGAGGTGCGCGTCGCCTTTCTCGCACAGCGTGGTTGAGGCGTGGAGACAATGAACGTTTTCCGGGTGACACAACATCCGGGGTGGCCCGCTCATCTCGGTCCGGTGACCGCCGCCGCGGGCCGGGTGACACTGCGCCCAGTGCGTTTGCGCGACGCGTCGGCCTGGAGCCGGATCCGATTGCGCGACAGGGAACATCTCGAGCCGTGGGAGCCAACCGGCCGCGGCGCCTGGGAAGCGCGCAACCACGCGTCCAACTGGCCCTCGCTGTGGTCGAGCCTGAAGGCCGAGGCCAGGCGCGGCGCGATGATCCCCCTGGTGATCGAGGTCGACGGGAATTTCAGCGGGCAGTTGACCGTCGGCAATATCGTGCGCGGCGCGCTGCGTTCGGCCTGGATCGGTTATTGGGTCGCGAAGGATCTCGGTGGGCAGGGCGTCGCGACGGCCGCGCTCGCGCTCGGACTCGATCACTGCTTCGGCCCGGTGGGTCTGCACCGGGTCGAGGCGACGGTGCGTCCGGAGAATCTGGCCAGCCAAGCCGTGCTACGCAATGTCGGATTCCGCGAAGAGGGTTTGCTGCGACGCTACCTCGACGTCGACGGCGACTGGCGCGACCATCTGCTCGTCGGGCTGACCGTGGAAGAGGTGAACGGCACAGTCGTGGATCGTTTGGTCCGCGACGGCCGGGTCATCCTCCCGTAGACATCGCACGGAATGAGGGCGACACGCCGCGTTCACACGCGCCCAGGTGATGGGAATCTTGTTACCAGTGTGACTTGTGTGCACGGCGCGCCTGCCGGAAAGTCCCACGGCGCGGAATTAACCTACGGACGTCGGAGGTGCGTCTTGCTTCTTCGGCAGGGAGCCTGCGAGGCGACCGGCGACCGGACTCGGGTCCGTCCGTTTTGCACTGAGCGAACGCACGGCAGTGGGGGCACGGTGCGGGAAAGTCGCGGGCCGAATGGACAATTCACGCGGGGACGGAGGTAGCTGAGGCGAGATGCCGAATTCGATTCTGTGGATCGGCCTGGTCGTGCTCTGGGTCTTCGTCCTGTTCCCGATACTCGCCGACCGCCATCCACGGATCCGGCAGACCACCGACGCAGCCCTGGCCACCCGCGTACTGCACCGCGGCGGTTCCAAGCGGCGCCCACGGAAAGGGCCGGCCGCCGGTCATCACGACAGCGACCCCGACTATCGGCCGACCCGAGTGCACAGAAAGCTTTCCCATAGCGATGATGCGGAGGACCGGATGAATGCACCGGCCGACGAACTAGTCACCGAGGCCGACACCGAACAGAGGTACGTCCCCGAACTCGAGGCGGGCGAATATCCGCCGGACACCACGGCAGCCGAGGCCGATATCGCCGACGCGCCACTCGCCGCCCGCATCGCCGACGTCGAGATCGCGGACGCCGATTTCGACGACCAGGATTTCGCCGATGACAGCGCCGGCGCGGAACTCGCCGCCGATTTCGCCGACGGCGATGACGGAATGCTCGAAACGCGTTCGGAGGATATCGATTCGGACGAAATAACGGACGCGCCCCCCAGAAGCGCTGCGAATACCGGCGAACCGGCCGATGATGACGACGTGGCCGACGAGTACCCAGAACCGACCGCGGCCCGCATCCCGCCCGCCCGGTCACCGGCCCAGGCCCACGATCCCGAATATCAGTCCGGCGAACCGGAATTCGTGCCATCCCGCCGCGGTCGCGGCGGCTACGACCCCGAAGCCGACGCCATCGCCCGCGCCGCCCGCTACACCTTCCGGCAGCGCGCGGTACTCGGCCTCGTCCTGGCCGCTCTGCTGTCCGGAGCCTCCGGCATCGTCTTCGACCCCAGGCTCTGGTCGGCCTGCGGCCTGTCGATCGTCATCCTCGTCACCTACCTGGCCTACCTGCGCAAGCAGGTCCGCATGGAAGAGGACATCCGCCGTCGCCGCGCCGCCCGCCTCACCCGCGGCCAGCACTCCGGCGAAGACGCGGACAGCGAAGAGGAATCCCGTCACGCCGAACAACAGGCCCGTCGCGCCATGGACCGCGAGACCGCCCGCGCCCTGCGCCGCCGCTCCGTCCTGCTCGAACCCGACGACGAGGACCCCGCCTTCGTCGACCTCGACCATTTCGACCCCGCCACCGCCAGGGCCCTGCGCCGTGGCACGTCGGCAGAGATACGCCGAGCGGCGGGGGCATAGTATTTCCGCAGCTCAAACCACCGATTCGGAGTCTGGCCGCAACGTTTGCTACAGTTACCCCCGCGCGGTTCTCCCGGGGACCGCACGGGGCTATAGCGCAGTTGGTAGCGCGTCTCGTTCGCATCGAGAAGGTCAGGGGTTCGATTCCCCTTAGCTCCACTTCGCAGCGAAGCCGCAGGTCAATGACCTTCGGCTTCGCTGTCGTATGGTGTTGCGCGAACACCGGTGCCCTCAACAACCCACGAATGTCGTTTTTGGGTCAAGCGATCAAGGGTTGTCGAAGTCGGCTGTTGACTACAGCGCGGGAACGCTCCCGTTGGCCCGAAATGATTGGTATCACGATAATCTCATCGGTCCCGATAGTCATCCAGGGGCGACGGTCGGGTTCAAATTCTCGGTGACCCAGTTGATCGCACATTTGGACGGTTACCCGGCGATTTTCGACGCATAGCATCGGCTGGTCCTGCCTCGACACCGACAGTCCTGGCACGATCATTTATGAGGATCGCCACGCGGTCATCGTCGAGCCGTTCTCCGGTGATGTGCGACACAAGTGGTTGCGAAATCCCTCTTCGATGTGCCCGCGCAGGGGCTCGAACCCGTCCAGGGCATTACGGTCATAGACGGCCTGGATTTACACGGTTGTCATGATACCCCTCTGGAACCAAACGATCTGACAGGGCCGGCGTGGTGCATCAACCGGTTTGGCCGAAACTGTTCAGCGCGCGAGGTTCTCGCTCGCAAGGCCGGTCGCGGCTATGCTCGACCTCGTTCTGTTTCTGGGAGGGGGCCGTATGTCGGCAGAACCGGGCATGTCCGGACAAGACTTCGCGATGGTTCCAGACGAGGTCACCGATGCTGGGACCTACGTTCAGCAAGTCGCTGAATCGCTGATCGACGGTCTCAGCTCTCTGGACCGGGAGGTAGCCGACGTGCTCGGCAATTGGACCGGCGCGGCAGCGGATGCGTTCGGGGGTGGCTGGACCGAGACCAAAGAGGGCGCCGCCGACGTTTTGGACGCCCTCGCGATCATGGCCGGACTCCTCGGAGTCGCCAGCGAAACCATCGCCCACCAAGACACCGCTGGCGCGACCTATCTGAGCTCTCTCGACCTCCCGAGTCTGAACATCTGATGGACGGCACCCGCGACTTCACGGTCGACACCGACGAGCTCGACCAACTCGTCGCTCGCGCCAACGGATTCATCGGCTTCCTCGCCGAAAGCCTCGACGGCATCAACCATCGCATGGCCGCCATCCAACAGAACTGGCACGGGCAAGCCGCAACCGCCCAAGAGGAAGCCTATCGAGCATGGGCGATCGGGGCCGCCGAGGTCGTCGAGGGAATCACCGCGATGCACACCGCCGTGATCACCGCCCGCGACGCCTACAACACAGCAGCGGAAATGAACCTGCGAATGAGCGGCGGCTAGCTCGTGGTTTCGATCTCCCCGCAGTCCTACCAAAGCGCTGCGAGAGAGTGCTACGCGCTGTCGAAACAGTTCCAAACCGTCTACAACCCGCTCCAGGTCGCGCTGCTGGAAACCAGTCGCATGGCGGGCGGATACCAAGCGGTCAAAGCCTGGTCGAAAGCCTACGACGAGCGAGCTGCGGCGATCACCCTGGTCGCCACCAACTATGCCCGCGCGCTCCAACACTTCGGAGACGTGCTCACCGCGGCCGGATACAACTGGGCATGCGCGGAATACAAAGCCAACCGCGACCTCAACAAGGGGGCGGCACCGACCCTGCCCAACGCGGTCCCTTCGGAGCTGCCCTACGACGGAAACGCGGTCATCGGCGTCGCCGCCTCAGGCAGCAACAGCCATGGTCTCGAATCCGAGATCCCCGACCTCTACGACAAGGTCGTCGTGAAGATCGCCGGTGGCGAGATCCCCGACGGCGACACCGTCAAACTCGCACGCGCTGCGACCGCGTGGAAAACCTTTGCTGTCTCCACCCCGGTATTCGGTGGCCAGGCCCGCTTGAAAATGGTCGCTGACGGGCTCGAACGCGGCTACGGGACCAGCGTTCCGCAAGACATTCCGTATCTGGCCGCGCACCTTCGCACGATGGCGACAAGCGCGGGCGAGATCGAACTGGCCGCCCATGATCTTGCTACCGCGACCGAATCCCACAACGTCGCCCTGTCGGCGATGCGCGCCGACATCAACACCCAGTTCGCGATGGCCGTGGTCGGCGCGTCTGTCGTGATCGCGGCAGCGGTAGTGCTGATCAAGAAGCCGCAGGCCGCAGCTGGGGTCGAAGCCGCGACCCTCGACACCGCCGCTGTGGCGATAGCCCGGACGATCGGGACGTTCTTCACCACGCTCAGCGGTATCAGCTTCACCTCGGTCGCGGTAGCCACGGGTGGACTGGCGACTATCGCGGGGCTGGCTGTCCTCGTCACGTCGATGGATGACAGTTCCGACGGCCAGGGTGGTGCACAGGACGGGTCAACTACCCGGCCTACGGATCGGATCAAGGAGCACCTGACCGACCGTGACCTCGATGCCGCGCGGCGTGAGCTCGAAGGCGAGGTCGTTGCCCGCAAACCGGATGGCACACCGTGGGACCATGTTCAAGAAGTGCGTGATGCGCAGCAAGGTCTTGTCAACCGGATCGACCAGATCAACCGGCGGCTCGGCTGGCCCAAACTCACCGATGCCGAACGCGCTGCACTTGAGGATGAACTCTCTGAGGCAAGTAGACTTCTCGACCACTCCGAACAATTCGTTCCTCGGTCCAAATGACGACACAGCGAGGCATTGTGACTACCGAAGACCCCCAGTCCATGACATTGGAGGATCTGGATGGGCGCTGGCCGGATCCAGGCCCCGACGCAACCCGGCTTGTCCGCACAGTGCACCGACTGAGGCGAAAGCCACTCGCAAGTCTGGGTACTGAGGATTTGCGGGTCTTGATGGCGCAGCAGGTAGGGGTCCAATACGTGTTGCCCTCCGTCATCGATAAATTGCGCAATACGCCTCTCGCTTCGGGGGACTTCTATCCGGGCGATCTGCTGATCGCCACCTTGCGCGCCATGGGGCCTGACTTCTCGGCTGAGCAGCGCAGTGAACTGCGTTCGATTGTGGAGTGGGTTCGTAAGCACGACTACGACAACGCCCCGAATGAGCTATGGCCACTTGTCACAACCCTGTGACAAGAAGCGGAAGGGGTTCGGTCCCGGACATGGCGTGCGGATCGGCGTTGTGGGAGTCCGTCGTGATCGAGATGTTCCGGGGCGTCGAAAACCATTCTGGTGGTTCTGGCTTCGATGCCCATCGATGAGATGAACGGGGTCGAATGGCTCATCGCGCCACATTATTTCCCGAGCCTGTGGGGGCCATTCAACTCAGCGACTCCGTCGCAAGCATGGCTATCGGTGACCAGGGCTGGGAACTGGAGCGCTGCGACGTAGTCCCCGCCGCCCTCCGGCTGGGCGCGCCCGTGTGTCGGTGCCGTTGGCGAATGACCACTCATACCCGCCGGGTACCCACCGGTGTGATCCGAATCGGTGGCCCTTCGACCGTCAAAGTGTTCGGGTTGTGGATCGTTAGGCCCACTAGTCCGCCATTGCGCGAACAGCTATCCAGTGGCCCTGAACGGTGATTTTCGCTGTTCAGGGCTACTTTCATATGTGACGCGTTGGTGGCCCGGCGCGGCGATGGTGTCGCGGTTGTGGCGGGTTTTGTGTGCGAGTCAGGCTTGGGATGTCGAAATGCGTCGAGTAATGCTCCTCCGGCGTGGATGGCCGTGTCAGAGGCGACCGAAAACCGGCTGTCGGACATGCTCGTCCCGGCTTCGGCATACGCGATGGAGGTGCCGTCGACTCGGCATTGCCACAGGTCAAGTGACCTGCGGCTCTCTTCTCCAGGTAGCTTTGCGGGCGTGATCAGTCGTCGTAGTGGTGACGACAGGCAACGATCGTCACGGTGTCGTCGTCGGCCACGTAGATCAACCGGTGTTCGTCGGTTATCCGCCGTGACCAGAGTCCGGCCAAGTTGTGCCGCAAAGGTTCCGGCTTGCCGATGCCCTCAGCGTTGCCGTTGCGCCGGATATCCTCGATCAGGCGGTTGACTTTGCCGAGCAACCTACGGTCACGGGCGAGCCATCCGCTGTAGTCCTCCCACCCGTTGGAGTCGAACACCACCTTGCGGCTCACTCGTCGTTGTCCTCGGGTTCGATCAGCTCGCGGGCTTCCACCTTGCCCGATTCCAAGTTCGCGATCGACTCGAGCAGGCGGCGGGTGTTGGCCCTGGTAGACAGGACGTAGGCGGTTTCTTTCAAGGAGTTGTATTCGGCCAGCGAGATCACCACGGCGGGCTCCTTCCCGCCGGACCGAGTAATCACGACTTCGTCGTTGTCTTCGGTGGCTGCGTCCAGTACTTCAGACCAGTTCTGACGCGCTTCGGTGCTGTGCATGGCTCGCATGGAGCTCCTTTCCTCGCCGTTCTGCGATGGTACAGGATGATGTACGTGATCAGATGCCCCTTGTAGATCGCACGCGGCACTCGGCAAGGCATTCAGTGGCCGCGTGGCCGAACTCGCACGACGAGGCCAACGGGCTTGAAGAGCGCGAGCCGTTCTCGCTCCGCTGGTGTTCGCGGTTACACCTACGCAAACCGGCGGGTGCTGTCATGTCACGCTGGAAAGTGTTGATTTCGGTGGGGCGCTGCGCTTTTCGCATCTTCTCGCATCCGAGTCTTGCGGAACACCGTCAGCGGGATGGCTCGTCGCATTGGTGCGAGCCTGTAGGTGATGCGGATGGCTGCGCCATCCGGTGTTGGGCGTAGCTCGCGGACCCCATCGGCAAGATACCGGGCGTAGGGTTCGCCCAGCGGCTCTGCCTCTTCGGCGAGCAAGCCGACGAATCCGTCGATCTCGAGGAAGTGCCTGCTGGCGTGGCGACAGCATCCTGCTTCTTCCTGGGGGCGACCGCGACATGCTCGGAATCGCCGACAGTCCCGGTCCCGTCGATTACGGCACGCCCGCAGAGCAGACGACCACCGACAGCTGGATAACCATCGATGCCGACCATAAGGGCGGCGCGATCGCTGTCCGGTAAGAAGCTTCGATGATGGAGTCGGGCCCACTGACCAAGTCCGCGACACCGTATTCGGAGGTCACGCGAGTTTTCGGCCGATGGCGATGCGGCTGACGTCACTGCATCGCGGTTCGGGAGAGTGAGACCGCTTCCTCCGTCATGTCCACCCTTGCGATGTCTGTGCGGACTATCCTCGCCCGGTCATGGAAATAGTCTCGGTTGCGGCTGACCGGATTCGTCACCAACACCACCCGAGGTCAACTCCCCGACCTGGAGTTACGCCACCGACGCCGAGCGCGCTGCGAAGACCGCATCAGAAACGCGAAAGACACCGGTCTACGCAATCTTCCGTTCCACTCCTTCGACGCCAACCGCATCTGGCTCGCGCTCGTCGCGCTCGCCCTCGACCTGACCGCCTGGATGCAAACCCTCGCCTTACACGATCACCACGCACGCAGGTGGGAACCGAAAACGCTACGACTGCGACTGTTCTCCGCGGCAGCACGCATCGCCCGCCACGCCCGAAAAACCCGATTACACCTGGCCCGACACGCACCCTGGACCGAACTTCTCACCACCGCCGCAGCACGGCTGCAACCCGACTGACCAACCCAACGACTACCCCTACAACCAAGGAAACCAGCAACCCGGGCTCGTGGAACCCGGCAGCCAGCCCGCTGCGCGAGCCGACTGCCATACCGACAACCCGGAAACCACGATCGAAACAGCCATCCGAAGCCGCTCAAGCCAGCACATCAGCCCCACGAAAGATCGAGGCTAGTGCAGTACGGCGGCGAGTCTCATTGCTGCTCTGCTGGATCGACTCCCGACACCAGAGTATTCCCGCTATTCGTTCATGACGGAATCGATGTTTGCAGCCACGTCACGTGCCACTTCCTCGGCCGCGGCCCGGACAGCTGCCGATAATTCCGATGAAATCACAGGTTCCGTCGCCAGGGATCGGTCCGCGACGTTGTTTCCCTGAGCGTCGGTTGTCACGACCACGTTGCTCAACCTGAAAGTTATCTGCGAACCGGCGCCGTATACCGAGTTCTCGGAATCGGTGATGAACGCCTCCTCTCCCAATCCGGTAAGCGACACCGGGGCCGACGAGCCCGATGACATCGATTCGGCATGCTCCTGCGCAGCCCGGAAAGTGCGCTTCGCGGCACCGACGGGGTCGCTGCCGCCGTTGCCCAGTTCGAACATGATCCGGACCGATCTCGCTTCGGGCTGACCGACGACCTTGTTATCCGGAGCGGTTGCGGAGAATCGAACTATGCACGCATAGTCAATAATTCCCGGTGTCGGCGGCAGTTCATCCAGATTGACCGGCGATAAATCCTTCTTTATATAAATAGGGCCAGCGAATCCGGGTAGGGCCGGTGTGACGACTCGTGTCAGTGTCCTACATCCTTGTGGCAGCCCGTCGAAACGGCCGTGCTCCGAAGGGCTGGCAGAATCTATGCATCCCGTCAACGTAACCGCGCAAACGGCCACGAAGAGAGTGAACAGATGGCGCCGACTATCCATCACCGAACGCCTTCCCGGTAGGCTTACGCGGCTGCCAGCTTCCTATGTCGATCGCAGCGGGAGCTATCGCGGCTTGGATCGGAATCGCGGCGGCACTGGTTCGTATTGATTCGAGCTTCGTCTGAACGGTATCCCGGAAGGTTATGACCGCATCGACGTTCTTCCTGGCCAGATCCATGAAATCTGTTAGGGTCTTCGTTAGCGTCTTGATCACTCCCGTGAAATCGAGTTTGATGATGTCATCGGCAGCGGCTGCGATTCCACCGGAAGTCTCTACGACTATTTTCGCATATTGAACAATTAGTTCAATCGCGGCCTTGTAGTTCGCGAGAATTACTGATCGCAGACCATCGATGTCGGCAGCAATCGATTTTATGACATCGCGGATGGAATTCGTTGTGGTGATGACGCGATCGACATAGGAGACTGCAGCTTCGCGAGCTGTCCCGTTCCATCGGCTGCCCAGCTCATCTTTGGCTGTTTGGAGGCCGATCGACTGCTGTCCGCTTCCATCGACGGCCGACGTGAGTTCTTGCACCGAGGTACGCCAGGCGCTGGTGACCACAACAACGTTATTAGGATTGCCGAGCATTGCTTGAATGCTGTCGACCAGCTCTCGAATACCCGGGACGCCGATTTTCTCACCCGTGGTGACCAGAGTCGCGGCGGGTCCCCACGGGAATACCAGCTCCTCGGGAAGATTATCGGGGTTATGGTCGGCCGGTACCGGATAGCCTTTGGTTGTCCTACCTCCCATGTCGTCAGTACCCTATACTTTCGTCTATGTAACCGAACTGTCGGTAATAGTCATTGTCGACATTCTCGTAGTGCTTTGCACACAGCGCAATCCCGTCGCTCGCCGACTGGATGGTCTCCGCGCTCTTCGAGAGTTTATTGCTGACATCGAGAGTGACGTCATTGAAGATGGCTACGATATCCCTGCCGAAGGCGCCCAAGGTTAGCGGTGCCATGCGATGTTCACCAATGTGTGCTGACGAAGCGGTGTAATGGCTAGCGCATTGCCTGATTTCATTCGCCTGGTTGCGCAGAGCATCGGGGCAAACATGGAGGTCCGTCATCGATTGTCTCCCGTATTCGATCCGGGTGTATGACTCTGGAGAGCAGCATTCACCGTCTGAATAATCAGAGTAATGATATGACCTTCATTCGACGCTGCTGCTTCGTAGGCGTCCAATCGAATGTCGATCAACTGCCCGTTTCTATCGATGCAAACGGTGCCGTATTCGACCCCGTCGTACCTGTCGACAATCGGCAGTCTAAATTGTTGCGGATTCAGCTCGGTTCGCTTGTTGCGAATACTGCTTACTGTGCGATCCCAATCAGTATTCAGTTCATGAACGAGCGCATAGATATCATCGAAGTCCGTCACGGGCGAAGGTCATTCAGTAGCTCGAACGCTTCGGGAAACTCTCGAGCCAGGTGATCAATCGAATTCCTTGTCGCCACGTGTCTGGCTGCGTTAATGGCCTCGACGATTCCTCGGCAAGCTTCATCGAGGTCGTCGGCGAGGGCCCAAGCCGGTCGGCTCAGGTCGCCGAACCCGTGCGTCAAGCGGATATCGAGTACATGCCGCCCGTCTCCACTTACCACTGCCAGTGCTCGACGATCCCCGGAGTATTCGGTGAAGCACTCGGCAGAAGCCTCCGATAAGACATTGTTAGCACGTGCCTCGAATGCGGCCAATTGATGGTAGGTTCTCTCGACCAATTCGTTCAATTGGTCGCGCTGCATAATAGTCATCGATAACGCGCCTCCCCATATTTGCCAACTGACCGACCAGTACCTGTCGGTCATAACTCCCGGCGGGATGCTACCCCGATGCAGAAGGACTGCCAACCAGTCGCGTGTTCGCCGTTGAGGCTTCGACTGGCGAATCCACCACCAGCACCGTCGTCTGCTGTGGTCGCGGCGATCCCGAGGGCGCCTGTGAGCAACGGATCCGAGAGCGAGTCGATGACCGTCAACATCGTCGCCCCGCGCGCCGCCGCTTTCGCAGAAGTCCGCGACCGTGGGCGGCGGGGTGACGCCGTCACCGGAGACTCTCGGTTGCGCCCGGCTCGAGAGTGCTTGCGCGGGCACGGCACCTGTGAGCGTCGTAAATCCTGTTGGGAACCGGCGGGGCGTCGTGTTTGTCCGAAATATGCCAAGGTTGCCGAGGCATGGCAGCCTCCGGCGGGCGATCCATTGACATCACCAGAAGCGCTAGTGGTGCACGCCACATCATTCGCGGAGAACCAGATAGTGGACTGGCGCATCCAAACCCCTGGCCGATGCCCGTTGTGGTGTTTGGCGTGTTCCCATGGCTGAGTGCTCAGGCCGCGAGTGTCACGTGGTTGCTGGATAGGTCGGGTTGGCCCTGTAGTCCGCTGTGCCGATGGAGGTTCGGGTTACACGGAGGACTGCGGTGGGAGATTGTCGACCAGGACGTGAGTCGAAGCCGTAGGCAGGAGGCACATTTCGTCGCTGCCCCGACATTTGGGGGCACTGTGCTGGTAGTGATTGTCGATAACGGTCCGCTAGGGTAGATAGTTCCAGTCGGAATCAAGACGGAAGGTGAACGCATGAAGGTACGTACGATCATCGGGGTCGCCGTTGCGGTGTTCGGGGTTTCGACCGGCGCGCTGTCGATGGGGATGGGAACCGCTGCGGCGGACACGGTGGATCGGGCCGATGTCATCTGCTGGGGGTTGAGTCCCAATATCGTCGACCTACCGTATGCGGGGCGGATCGCGGCGTATCAGCGGGATGCGACGCCGGGACTGCCGACCATCGAGATCACCTCGGCGCAGCCGAGTATCTGGGGATATCAGACCAATCCGACCATTCGGTGGACGAATCTGGCTACCGGCGCTTCGGGTGCGGCGAGTGGAAGTAACCGGGTGGGTTTCGGGTCGACCAATCCTGTCTTCTTCCCGGATCTGCCGACGGGGGCGGGACCGCTTCGCGTGGATCTGACCACGGTCAACGTCGGGCCGGTTCCGGTGCCTGCGGTCAACTGCTCGGGTGTGATCGATATTCGCTAGTGGGGTAGCAGTTGTGGGCGAGGCGGTCCGATCCGGACCGTACTCGCCGCGCCCGGCGGGACGGGTGTGGTCTGTACCTGTGGATTCAGGGAGCCCCTCGACATATTTCCGTAACGCCCACGGAAATCGGTGCGATATTCTTGACAATAGAGGGGGACAAGATGATTCGTAACTCCGCGATAACGCGGGGCGTCCGATACGCCGCGTGGGTAATTGTCAGGACACGATCGAATATCGAAACCGTCAATGGGCCAGGGGCTTCGAGGGGTGCGAAGTGAATGTCAAGCTATCGGCTGTGGTGACGATCGCGGCGAGTGTCATGGTCGGTGTCGCCGGGTGCGGCGGCGATTCGCAACCATCGACGGGAACGTCGACGGGTAGTGCGATCACCACGTCGCACCCCGTACCGACAGCTACGCGGACCACCGCGGCCGGAACACCGTCCGCGTCGGTGGAAGAACCCGCCCCGGGGGGTACATCGAAACCCGAATCATCCTCTGCGGAAACCACCCCCGAGTCCACGTCGAAATCCGAGTCACCCGCCGCGGAACCCGCTCCCGAGGGCAGCGGCCACGGCCTGTGCTTCGACGTGAATTCCGCGCTCGCGGCTTCCTCGGTCGCCCGTTTGGACACGCCCCCCGGTGGCGCCTGGGTGATCCAAGGGGCGAGCGAAGATCCCATCGCCGCCGGATGTTCCGGCGTCCTGTCGTGGATGACGGTGGAATGGCCGGGAATTCATCCCGGCACCCACATCCTCTTCTTCACCGGCGGAAAGTACCTGGGCACCGCGAGCGCCAAGCCGTACGCCTACACGACGGTGCTCGGCAAGACCCGCGACACCGTGTCGGTGCAGTACCGGTGGCCGAAACCGGAGGACGCGCTGTGCTGCCCCCAAGGAGGTCCGAGCACGGTGACGTTCACGCTGAACGGAACCACGGTCCAGGCGAACGGACAGTTTCCGCCGAACTGAGCTGGACGACGCCGGGCGCAGGGCTGGGATTACGCAGGGCGGAGGGCTGGGATTACGCAGGGCGCAGGACGACTATGCCCGGCACCGACCTCGCGTATGCGAGGAACGGTGAATCGACCACCTTGTTATCGGCCGCGAGCGAGGAGGCATTGCGCAGGACGGGGCCCGACGGCGTCGCCGCGAAGACGCCGACGTGGGTGACGTCGAGTCCGGGGAGGTCGGCGTAGGCGCCGACGTAGTCGCCGTTGCGCAGTTGGGCGATGACGTTGTCGTCCACGAATTCACTCGGAATGTAGGTGATGCCTCGCCGCACGACGGGCAGGCCGGGCAGGTAGTTTCCGCCGTCGCCCTTCGCGTTCAGATCCTTGACGACGGTCACGGCGCGCGGGCTGACCGCGGCGGTGACATCGGTGGCGTTGATCTTCTGGGTGTGCGCCCAGTCGGTGAAGAAATGCCTGCGCTGGGTGAAATCGACGTGACCGTCGATATACCGCGTCCCGATCAGATTCTGGACGAATTGGTTCCGGTCGGCGGATTCGCTCAGCGCCGCCACGTAGTCCAGGTAGGTGAAGCAGTCCACCCGGCGGAAATCGACCACCAATCGCTCCGGTTGGGTGGCCGAGCCGATGAGCATATCGGCGCCGTAGGGGGTGCCGAGGAACTCCCGTGACAGCAGTTCGACGAGATCCGCCTTACCCCGGCCGCTCACCGATGCCCGCAGCGCCAGTATGTCGTCGATCTTCTTACCGGTGGCGTCGTCGATGGCGACGTCGGCCGGTGCGCCGAGCGTATTCGGCGCCGTCAGTACGAAGCAACCGGCCAGCGCGAGTACGAGGACAAGGAATCGACAAATGGTGCGCAAGATACCTCCAGCGATTTCGCGGTAGCCGAATCTGGCGTGCGTCCGCGCCAAGGCTAGCCGGTCCGGGCGACAAGCCGGACGCTTCCGGTCGCCGACCCCTCGCGGAGTACGGAATCGGGGCGGGCAGCGGCGGTGCCCGCACGGCGCTCGGTCCAGCGGCTTTCGGCTCGGAGCCCGAATCTCCGCGACGCCGTCGATGCCGCTTCTATAGTGGAGGATCCCGTGAACGGTCCCGGAGGTAGCGCGATGAGCAGGTCCATCTCTCGAATCACCCTGGGGGCCGTGGTGTTCCTGACGACGGCAGCGGCCGCGGTGATCGCCGGACCGCCTGCGCTGGCGGACGTGACCGCGGTGAGTGTGGCCGCGGGACCGGAGGGGCTCGCCGTCGGCTGCCGCTACACCGTGACGGCTGTCGTCACCGACGCGGTCGTTCCGGCGGGGACCGTGTTCTTCATGCTCGCCGGGGGTGTCATCCCCGGCAACGGCGAACGAATCCCGTCGGAGGCCGTGCATCATCCGGAGAACAACACCGTCACCGCCACCTGGACGCCGACGCGTCAGGGTTCGCAGAATCTCATCGCGATACAGTCCGAGCCGGGCAGATACACCTCGTCGCAGTACATCACGATCGAGGTGCGGCACACCGGAATCGACACGGGCAGTTCGTGTCAGGTCATCGGGTGATCCGGTCCGGCCCCATTCCCGATCGCCGATTGTCCACCGGCGTGTGACTATGAATGGAAACCGGACAAACCGGCATCCGGTGCGGCGGGATGAGGGACGAGTGCGGGATCGATCCGACGCGGAACAGGCGCGAGTGTTTCACGACCTGCTCGTCGCGGAGGCCGAGACGCTCGCCGCCGCTATCGCGGCCATGGGGCTGACGAGCAGGGGAACGCCGAGAGCGAACACCGAGTCGCAGTTGCTGCAACGTGAACTGCGCGAGGTCCGTCGTTGCCTCGACAACCTCCGCGACAGCTTTCCCGAACTGGGAAACGATCGACAATAGGGTGACACGCCCCACTCGGAAATCTATCGGCATCGGGTTTATAGCCAGTTCACACCCGCCTTTTCCCGGGAATGAGCTGCCTTCGGAGCTGACCCGAAACCCGGTGGCATGTTTGAGATTCGGCTTTTAGGTAAGTTCACTGTTCGTGCGTAATACGCGGCCGCTGGATTTTCCTCGCACCAGGCCGACGTTCATCGTGCTCGCGGTCGGCGCGGTCGTCGCGCTGATCCTGCTCTTCGCGACGGTCGATCCGTGGCTGGACAAGTCGGGGATCCTGGTCGGCGGATTGGACGTGCATGTCTACCGCGACGGGGCCTGGCGGATTCTGCACGGACGTCCGCTCTATACCGAGCCCACCTTCTACGGACTGCTCTACACCTATACGCCGTTCTCGGCCCTTGCCTTTCTCCCGATAGAGCGCGTGCCGTGGGCGGCCGTCACCGATACCTGGCTCGCGGTGAATATGGTGGTGCTGCTCGGCTGTGTTCTGCTGAGTTGGCGCATTCTCGGCTATCGGATCGGCCGCAGGCTGTTCGGGCTGAGCGTCTTGCTGACGGCGACATGCGTCTTCATCGAGCCGGTGCGCACGACGCTGTACTACGGGCAGATCAATCTGCTGCTGATGCTGCTCGTGCTGTGGGATTTCTCGCGTGCCCCCCACAGCCGCGGGCGTGGGCTGGGTGTCGGCATCGCCGCGGGGATCAAACTGGTGCCAAGCTATTTCATTCTGCAGTTCCTCGCCCTACGGCAGTGGCGCTCCGCCGCCACGGCGTCAGGTGTTCTCGTCGCGACGGTCGTGGTGAGCGGGGTGGTGCTGCCCGCGGATTCCCGGCAGTACTGGACGTCGACGTTCTTCCAGTCCGGCCGGATCGCGGTCGACACGCATCCGGCCAACCAGTCGCTACGCGGCGCGATGGCGCATCTGCTCGGGCGTCCCGCGCCGGTGTGGCTGTGGCTGATCCTCGCGTGTGTGGTCGCGACGGTCAGCTCGACGATCGTCGCGGCGCTGTATCGGTACGGGGAATCGCTGCTGGCGGTCACCCTGGCCGGACTCACCGCCTGCGTGATCTCGCCGTACGCGTGGGGACATCACTGGGTGTGGTTCGTTCCCCTGCTCGTCTACCTGGTGCATCGGGCGCAGTATCGGCGGAGTTGGTGGATCGCCGCCGTCGCGCTCTACGTGTCGATCGGCGCGTGGGCCTATCACTGGAGCCCCACCTGGGTGTCGATCGGGGTCTTCCTGCTCCCGCCGTCCTGGCCGGTGTCGCCGATTCTGATGAACGCCTACGTCATCGCGTATTTCGCGGTGCTGGGCTGCGCGGGGGTTCTCGTGCGACGGTTGCGGCGCGCGGTTGTCGATGTCGGTCGGCTGCCCGAGCGGGTCGACGAATCGCAGTTGCTGGCGTCATCGCGCCCGAGTTCGGATGTGACCGTCGACTGATCGCGTGCGCTGTGTTCGGACGCGGCGCGGGCGGTCCTGACGGGACCGCGTTCTGCACCGGCGCAGGGTCTCAGGCAGTGGTGACCAGCGATCGGCCTGATTCACCGCTGGTCGGCTCGTCCGGGGGAACGTCGAGGTCGCGTCGGCGCTGTCGCTGAAAGGCCCAGTGCAGCAGCCCGATTCCGGCCAGGCCGGCCGAGGCGCCGCCGATGCCGAGTTCCCAGCCGGGCGGACGCCAGGTGAGAATCAGCTCGGCGTTCTCGGTGTGCGCCGGGATGTCGACGGCGATGAAGGTGCCCGCGACCGTGGTGAACGGTTTTTCTTTACCGTTCAAGGTGATTCGGTGTCCCGGCCAACCGAGCCTGGACAGGACGACCCGACCGCCGTTGGGTGAGGTCACCCGCGCGTTGCTGGTGAAACTGCTGTGCGGGGTCGTCGTGGCGAGCACGCCATCGGTGTAGGCGATCATGCCGTCGCGGGTGGAGATGAGGCCGTCGACGCGTTCGAGCACGACGATGTAGCGTTCGTGGCCCGGATAGTCGACCCATCGCCAGCCCGCAGGTGCGGCATGATCGCGCACATCGGGATACTGGGCCCGATGCAGCACTACCCGGTCGATTTTCATCAGGTCGACAATGGTTTGCCCGGTGGATGATTCGGTCGCGAAGGCGCGGCGGAAGGCATCGGCGCAGGTGCTGCCGTCCCAGGCCATGCACAGCAGACCGGCGAAGGCGGCATGCCCGATGGGGGTGTAGCCGTTGACGTATTCGAGGCCGAGATTCTTGGCGTAGTTGCCGATGGCGAGGGATCCGTACGCGCCGGTGACACTCCTGTCCTGCGGTGTCAGCAGGGCCCGATCGGCGAGTTGCAGTGTGCGGCCGTCGAAGTCGGGGAAGGCGGCGGTCATCGTCGAACGGCGTTCGGGAAAGTTGTAGGACAGTGGGGTGCTCGGCGCGCTACGCACCTGGACGAAGGCGATGGGCAGCATGGCCGCGATGGCAAGGGCACAGGCCACCGGGGCGCCCCGGTGGCGCGCGAGCCACACCGCCATAGCGCCGAGTGCGGCGACGGTCGCCACGGCGATCAGATGCCGAAGGACGAGTTCCGGCGCGGCCGAGACGGAGCGGACGAACAGCAGGCCGATGAGTGCCGCCGTGGCAACGGCGCGCCGCCGCGATGAGCCGAAGATGCCGTGGCGGCTGAGCAGGATGCACACCAGCACGAGCAGGGCGACGGCAAGCATCGGCAGGACGCGGGCAGGCCAGCGCAGCGGGCCGATCGCGCCAGGTCCCGCTGTCCACATGAGCATCGCCGTCGCGAAGAACCCGACACCGCTGAGTTCACGGGCGGATCGAGCCGCCGCGTGCCAGTCGATGAAGGCGAGGGCCGGAATCAGGAACCACGCGATATAGACCATCGGCAGCGGTTGCACATGCCCCCACCAGGCGGTGAAGGCCGGGGTGGTGCTGGGCAGGCTCGCGTTCAGGGATTCCGACCACGGCACCGTGAGGAAGGGGTCGTTGTGGATCTTGGCATTGCCCCGCCAGGTCACCTGCGAGGAGAGGATGCCGGGCAGGTTGGCGATCAACGCCGTGAGTGCAGCGCAGCCGGAGGCGAGCATCAACCGTCCGGCCACCGCCCAGTCGCGCCGGTAGATGTACTCGCCGGCGACGACCGCCGCGATCATCAACCCGGCGATCACGGCGGGAAAGGCGTATTGGACAGTCAGCGTCAGATAGAGGAAGACGAACAGCGGAATCGGCCCGCCGCGGCCGCGCGCGTAGAGCACCGCTGATGCCCAGGCGTTAACCAGCCAGGCGGTGGCGGTGTGTGAGGTCATCCAACTGGCCTGGTCGAAGAATAGGAACCATCCGCTCAGCGGGAACGCGACGCCAGCGAGGGCCGACCACGGCGCGCGTGCGCCGTAGGCGAGGCAGATTCGATAGACGCCGAGTCCTGCGATGATCGAGAAGACCAGCTTCACCACCGTGGCGTATACGGCGAGGTTATCGATCGACGGCGCGAGGAAGTGGACCAGCAGTTGGGGCGGATTGTAGAGACCGGCCTCTTCCAGGGAATAGTTCCCCGCCATCCACTCCGACGGCACCAAAGCGGGGAAACGCCCCTCGCGCATCTCGTTTCCGAGCCTGACCCACATCGGCGCGTACTGGGCCTCGGTGTCGTCGGTGTAGTAGTGCCTGACGTCTGCCAGCAGGACTGCTGCGTATCCGGCGATCACTCCGAACGCGGTAACCGACCCCCACGTGTATCTCTCTTTTCGCGATTCGATCGCCGCGCTTGTCCTCACGGAGGCGGGATCGTATGCGAATCGGGTAAACAGGACAAGGACGACATATGGATCGATACCATCCGATCACATCCCGCTCGGAATATTCGCCGGTCGGGCGGTGTCCGAGCTATTCGGCGCGCGGGGAGTACCACCTGCGGTTATTGTGCACAACTGAGTTGCTCGCTACCGTTCATGGAGGAGGTGTGTGACCATGACGCAGGGTGAGACCGCCCGTGATGAGGAATTGCGGCTCGACAGCCAGGTGTGTTTCGCGCTGTACGCCGCCTCCCGCGCGGTGACGAGGCTGTACCGTCCGCTGCTCGAACCACTCGGCCTGACCTATCCGCAATACCTCGTGATGTTGGTGCTGTGGGAGCGCGAACCGGTCGCGGTGAAAGATCTCGGTGCGGCCTTGGAACTGGATTCCGGCACCCTGTCGCCGCTGCTGAAGAGGCTGGAGGCCAATGGTCTGCTGACCCGCAGCCGAGCCGCCGAGGACGAACGATCGGTGCGGGTCCGATTGACCGCCGAGGGCGCGGAGCTGCGGGAACGCGCGCGCGGCATTCCGCGGCAGTTGGCCTGCGCCATCGGCTGGGATCCGCAGGATTTGATCGATTTTCGGACCCGGTTGCGCGAATTCACCGCGGCGGTCGATGAGCGGCCGTCGCCGCTCGATGAGCCACCGGTACCCGCCTGATCGGATCTGGGTTCCGCCGGGACTGCTAGCGTGCGGATATGCAGGACAGCGTGACAGTTCGAATGGCCGCACCCGCCGAGCAGATCTGGGAACTCGTCAGCGATATCACCAATACCGGGCGGTTCAGCCCCGAGACGTTCGCCGCCGAATGGGTCGGCGGCGCGACGGGGCCCGCTGTCGGCGCGAAATTCCGCGGGCATGTGAACCGCAACGGCTGGGGACTCAAATATTCGACGGTATGCCGCGTGATCGCGAGCGAACCCGGCCGCGAATTCGCCTTCATCGTGCTCGGTCCCGGTGGAATGGGGATCAACACCTGGCGCTACGTGCTCGACGCGGTCGATGGCGGCACCGACGTCACCGAATCGTTCGAACTCTCCAAGACGTTGCCGCTGCGTTTGTACTGGCTGTTGGCCGGGCGTCTGCGGGGGAAGACGAATCGCGAAGGTATGCGCGAGACCTTGAACCGGATCAAGGCGTACGTCGAAGCCCAGTAGGCGACTGTGGCTGGCTAGGGCTGGTAGAGCGCTTGCAGTTGTCGTTTGTAGACCTTGCCCGAATCGTCGCGGGGGAGTTCGGTGACGATCCGCAATTCGCCGGGGATCTTGTAGCCGGCCAGCCGCTGGCGTAATCCGTCGCGTAATTCGGCGGCGTCAAGACGCGCGCCGGGGCGCGGCACGATATGGGCGGCGACGGCCTCGCCGAGGTCGCCAGGATGCGGGATGCCGAATACGGCGACGTCCTCGACACCGTCGAATTCCAGGAGTGCCGACTCGATTTCGGCGGGATAGATATTCACCCCGCCGGAAATGATGATCTCGCTGGAGCGGCCGGTCAGGTAGAGGTAACCGTCCTCGTCGAGGTAGCCGGTATCGCCGACGGTCAGGAAGCCGGGCATCGGCCCTGTGCTCTCGCCGTCGCGACCGAGATAGCGGAAGGCGGGCCAATAGTCGGCGCCGCGCACGAAGACCTGGCCGATTTCCCCCGGGGGAAGCGGGATTCCGTCCGCGGTGGCGACGACGGCGGCGGACCCGTCGACGCCGCGGCCGACACTGCCCGGATGCGCGAGCCATTCGGTGGCGGTGATCCAGGTGATCGTGCCCGCCTCGGTACATCCGTAGAACTCGATCAGCGCGTCACCGAACCAGTCGATGGCAGCGCGTTTCACCGCGGGCGGGCAGGGCGCGGCGGAATGGATCAGGTGGGTCAGGCTCGAAACATCGTAGCGGGAACGGATTTCGGCGGGAACGGACAGCAGTCGCGACAGCATGGTCGGCACGACCTTGGCCTGGGTGATACGTCGTTCGGCGACCAGGCGCAGGAACCGCAGGGAATCCCAGCGCGGCATGATCGTGATGTCGGCGCCCATGCGCAGCGCCAGCACGGCGACGGCGTTCGGGCTGGTGTGATAGAGCGGCCCCGCGACCAGCATCCGTGCGCCGGGAGCCAGTCCCATCCGCTGCGCGGTGCCGCCCGCGACGGCGAGCAACTGCTGCGGGGTCATCCGTTCGCGCAGGACCCCTTTGGGTGTTCCCGTGGTGCCGGAGGTGTAGATCAACCCCATCGAATCGGCGATCGCGCCCGCCACGTGGCCGAGCGGTGCGTCGCTGTCGTCGATCCACTCCTCGAGGGTGGGATATCTGCCGGTTGGCGTCGCCGCGGCGCGGTCGAGTCCGGCCTCGTCGAGCAGTTCGACGGGCATGGCCACCTCGACGACCAGCGGGGTGACGGCGGCCAGTTCGATCGCCCGTTCGACGGTGTCGATGAATGTGGTGTGCGCGAGGACGATTCCGACGCCGCCGTCGGCGAGCACATGGGCGATTTCGGGCGGCTGCCACCGGGTGTTGATCGGCACGGGGTTCGCGCCGCAGGCGGCGATGGCGAGGGAGACCTCGAGGAATTCGATGTCGTTGCGCAGCATGACCGCGACCCGATCGCCGCGCCCGATTCCTCTCGCGGTGAGTGTCGCGGCGAGGCGTCCAGCGCGCTCATGTGCCAGTGGCTGCTCGCGGGTCCGTTCGCCGCAGCGGATGGTGGGAACGGCCGCGGGACTCATGCGCCGGAACCGGTTCGACGGTGACACGGGCTCCGCATCGCGGTCCCGACCGGGCGGCTGTGCTGTCGGAGCGCGCATTCGGCGGCGTCGTCGAGGTTCCTGATCCGCATGATCTCGAGTCTGGTCGACGATGTCGCGGCGCGCCAGTGGTCGTAGAGTCGGTGCGATGAGCGTCCGGCGGGACAGGGACCGGATCGCTCACGCGGAGACGGGGCAGGGGTAGGCAACCGGTCGAGGCGAAATCGAGGGGTGGGATATGTGGTATTTGATCGATGCGGCCGAGCCCGATCGGGCCATCAGGCATGTGCCAGAGGAGGGGATGGCGCGTGAGCGCTCGCTGCACCGGTTGGTGCGGCCGAGTTCGCTCTCCGCGGTGGCGAGTTCGGCGGTGGCGCAGGCCATCGACACCAACGACCATTGCGATCGCGAGGTGCTGGTCCGGGGCGAACGACGGGATGTGCACGCCGAACCGGTGCCGGGTCCGGACGGGAAACCGCTGGCCGTCCGGTTGTGGGTGGGCAGGCGGCGGCGCGACGATCCGCCCGGCATCGATGTGTTCCTGTGGGACGGCAGGCAATGGACCGTGATGGCCGAAGGAAAGGGCGGGACCGTGCTGCCCGCGGGACATCCGCGATTGCACGGCGCGTGGTTCCTGTCCCGGATCCTCGAATGCGAGGATCGCGACCGGCTGATGACGGCGGCGTTGGATTCGCGACCGGGTACCGAATGGCAGGGCACGATGCAGGTGCTCACTCCGGATGATCGCAGCACCCGCGTTTTCGCGTTCTTCCGTCATCACGGGCCGAACGTGCTGCGGGGGCTGCTACTTCAGGTGGAACCCGCGCGGGCGCCCGATCTGGTCACCCCGACCTATCACGACGACGCGGCCGTCGCGCTGCTCGGCGGCACCACCGCGCTGATCGATATCGAGACCATGCAGATCATCGAATGGCTGACGCCTCCGCTCGGAGATATCGCCTGGCGTCACCATCCCGCGTCACGGGGCGCCGATCCGGCGGGCGACGGCGAATTCAACCTTGCCACCACCCATCTCATCCATCCCGAGGACGCCGTGACGTATCTGCGGGCGCTGCGGGCGCTGGTGGAGTACCGCACCGAGCGTGGGCGCGCGGTCGTGCGATTGCTCACTTTGTCGAGGGGGTGGCAGCCGGTCGAATTGTCCTGCATCCGGCTTCCGCACGGCCCGCCACGATTCCTGGTCTGTCTGATTCGGCCCGTCGGACCCGACACGCCGCTAGGAATGATCGAATAGCGGCGAGTCTGCTCACGATGCCGTTCGACTCGCGAGCATGCTGTGACGGCACCTCGATCGATTGCCCGGAGATTGCGGCGGGGGCGTTGACGGCGCACGTGACGGCCCGGCACGCCCGGCGGGCCACGGTGGTCTCCCCGATGCGCAACCCCCCTTGGCGGACATCTGTCCAGTTCAGCGCGGGTGCGTTGACGGGAACCCGGCGGCCGAGGTAAGCGTTTCCATTCGGACCGTGTTGATAGCATGGCCTTTCTGGCCGACCGGATGCGGGCGCCGCCCCCGGATGTTATTTCGAAAGAGTCTTTTCATGCAGTTTGAAATCGTCGAGCGGGACGAGACGTGGGTTGCCGGATTGCCGGTGCGCAGCCCGAAACGTGCGCTCGGGGAATTGCGTGATCGCGATCTGGAGGCGGCTTGGGCGGCCGTACTGCATCAGGATCTCGGCGGCCCGCTGGCCAGCGCGTATACCGACTACAGCGGTGAACTCGGCACCTATCACACCCAGATCGTCGGGTATCAGTGCGCGGCGTTCGAGGATGTCACGCGCGGGCATCTGGTCGCGCGGCTGCGGGGCGGCGCCTATGCCCGATTCTCTTCGGTCGGTAACTTTCCGCAGGTGATGACGGACCTGTGGACGCAGATCGCCTATGCCGAGGAGCACAACCAGATCAAGCGCACCTATACCGGCGATTTCGAGTGTTATCCGCACGCCTACAAGATCGATCTCTATCTGGCGGTAGATCCCCGATGAGCTATGCGATCGTCGTCCGCAACGAAGCGATCTACGGTGGGTTGGTCGTTCCGCGCGTGCGTCCGAGTTTCAAGGTCAGCAACAGCGATCTGATCGAATTCCTCAAGGATCGGCTGCGCGACCGGGCCGGCGCGGCCCAGCCCATGTTCACGGTGTACGTACCCGATCCCGCGGGCAACTACAACGCGATGGTGTGCTTCGAGTACCGGACGCCGGAGGCGGTTCCGGTCGGTGACCTCCTGGTCAAGGTGCCGAAGGGGGTCTACGCCCGCTTCGAGCCGAATGGCGACTATCACGATCCGGTCGAGGATGTCTGGGCGCAGGTCGACGATGCGACCGCTTCCGCCGAGATAACCCGCGCCTACCGTGAGGAAATCGAGGTCTGGCGGGGGCCGGAATCCGTCGAACTGTTCATCTCCATCCTCGTCTGATAGCTGAATAGTTGCCACGAAGGAACCAACTGGTCTATTCGCTGTGCTTTCGGTCTAATGTAAGCCATCTGACCTGCGATAACTCGTGTTCTATCTGTATGTTTTCGGAAGATTAGCCGGACGTCTGGTGAATTCCTGTCGGATGACGGATACTGCCCTAGGCAACTTCACCGCCGGGTGGATCGAGGTGTGGGGTTCGTCGGATGGGGTATGAACGACCGTGCGCGAGTGCGGAGCTACGGAGTAGGAATACCGATGACTGTCGAAGCGATTGCAGTCGTTCCGGAAGACTCCCTCGACGGGGGGATCTCGCGGTTTCTGGACGAGCGATCCGGATGCACATTCTTTGTCGCCGCCCCCGCTGCCTGTCCGGCGCTGTGGGACGAGTATCTGCGCGGCGCGCAGGAGGTCTACCGCCATTTCGGCGTGGAGAGCGCTCTCGAATACGAACAGATCCGCGACGGAATGTCGACCGCGCTCTTTTTTCTCGGCATCGATCCGTCGGGCACCGCGGTGGCAGGGGTCCGGATGCAGGGCAGCTACACCGATGTGGATCAGGTCCGCGGCGTGAGTGACTGGGCCGGACATCGCGGCGCGGAGGATCTGCGGCGCATGGTGGCCGACCGGATTCCGGCCGGCGTGATCGAGGCCAAGGGCGCCTGGGTGGCGCGTGACGCACCGCACCGGTCGGCGCTCAGCGACGTCGTGTCGCGCACCGTATTACACGGTGCCCGCCTGCTCGACGCCCGCTTCGGTTTCGCCACTGTCGCCACCTTCACGGTGCAGCGACACCGGGCCAGCGGCGCCGTGGTCGCCGAGCACATCCCGTCCGTGCCGTACCCGGACGCACGCTACGAGACGGTCCCGATCTGGTGGGACACGCACACGTATCCGGCGGTCGCCGATCGCTCGCAGAGCGCGCGGACGCGTGCCGAGATGCGCGAGCTCGCGGTGACCCGTCCCCGCCCCGATGGCAGGCGGCTCGCCAGCGCGTGGCATGGATCGAAGGGCCCGGTCGGACATGGGCGATGATCCAGGCCTGACGCCGGAATACCGCCCGCTGATCCTCGACGAGGCCGACCCGCAAGACGCCCGAATTCTGGCCGAACTGCGGAACCGGCCGCATATCGAGACCATCGATCTGCGCGGGCCGTTGCGCGCCGAGTTCGACCGGCTCGCGGATGCCGGAATTCCCGGCGCGGATCCGGAATCGGATCGATGGATCCACTACCCGTGGCGTCGCGCGCTGATCGGACTCCCCGGTCCGCGTATGTTCCGCGCGATTCGACTGGATCGCAATCGCAACAAGTTGACTCGTGCGGAACAGGACCGTTTGCGCGCGCTGACAATCGGTGTCGTCGGCCAGAGCGTCGGGCACGCGGTCGCCTACCTGCTCGCGCTGGAGGGCGTCGGCGGCACGCTGCGGCTGGCCGACCTGGACAGCATCGAACTATCGAATCTGAATCGGGTGCCAGCCACGCTGTTCGATATCGGAATCAACAAAGCGGTCGTCACGGCGCGCAAGATTGCCGAACTCGATCCCTATCTGCCGGTCGAGGTCTTCGAAACAGGTGTGGACGACGATTCCATCGATGAGTTCCTCACCGGTCTTTCGATTGTCGTCGAGGAATGTGATTCGCTCGATATCAAACTCGTGATCCGCGAGGCGGCGGGCAGGCACCGGATACCGCTGCTGATGGAGACCAGCGACCGCGGCCTGCTCGACGTCGAGCGCTTCGATCTGGAACCGGAACGCCCGCCCTTCCACGGGTTGCTCGGCGGCCTGCGGGCCGCGGATCTCCGTGGTCTCAGCGCGCAGGACAAGGCGCCGTTCGTGGTGCGCCTGCTCGGCGCGCGCGGATTGTCGGCGCGGCTGGCGGCCAGCATGTTCGAGGTCGGCGAGACGTTGTCCAGCTGGCCGCAGCTCGGCAGCGATGTCATGCAGGGCGCGGCGAGTGTCGCCGCGGCGGCCAGGCGGATCGGTCTCGGACACAAACTGCCGTCGGGCCGCATCCGGATCGACATGGACGACCACCTCGACGATCTCGCCGAACCCGCTCCCGACGGGGAGTTGGTCTGGGACGACCCGCCCGAGCCCGCCCCCGCCGCCGATCCGATCGGCGCGATCATGGAAGCCGCGCGGCGGGCGCCGTCCGGCGGCAATTCCCAGCCGTGGCGGCTGCGCGCCGATACCGCGGAAATCCGCGTCGAGCTAGCGGCGGAGTACTCCTCCGCGATGGATATCGAGTTCAGGGGCAGCGCGGTCGCGCTGGGTGCGGCCATGTACAATGCGCGGACCGCCGCGGCCGCGCAGGGGCTGCTCGGCGCGCACGAATTCGTCGAATCCGATGGCCGCGTTCCGTTGGCCGGGGTGTTGAGCCTGGGGGACGGTGACGATCCCGCGCTCGCGGCGGACTATCCCGCCGTACTCGCCCGCGAGACGAACCGCGCCTTCGGTACCGGCGCGGAGTTGCCCGCCGACGTCCTTCCCGCGCTGACCGCCATCGCGGTCGACGCCGGGGCGAATCTGCGAGCGCTCACCGGCCGAGACGAACTGGCGCTGGCCGCCGCGCTCCTCGGCGAATCCGACCGGGTGCGGTATCTGACACCGCGCACGCACGCCGAGATGATGGACGAGGTGCGCTGGCCCGAGGACGATCCCGATAGCGGCATCGACGCGCGGAGCCTGGAACTGACCCCGAAGGAAGCGGCCGGATTCGAGATCGGACGGCGAGCCGATGTGATGGCGCGGCTGCGGTCGTGGGACGGCGGCACGGCACTTGGCTCCTACACCAGGGACCGGGTGCGCACCGGCTCGGCTCTCGTCGCGGTGACATTCGATGCGGCGGACTCCGGACTCGCGGGCTACGCGCGGGCGGGGGCGGCGGTGCAGCGCGTGTGGATCGAGGCGCAACGGCGCGGTCTGGCGGTGCAACCGATATCGCCGCTGCACCTCTACGCGCGCGGTTCCGGCGAACTCCGCGCGATTTCACCGGACTACGTGGATACACTAACGTCACTTCAGAGCCGTTTCCTGAACCTACTGGGAGTGCCAGGGCATGAGATCATGGCATTGGTTCTGCGCCTGAGTTACCCGGCCGCCGAAACTGCCCCGGTGCGGAGCAGGCGGCGTCCGCTGCCTGGCGTGGACAGCCGTAGCTAGCGCGATCGGAGACAAAGTGCCTCGGCGGACACTCGACTCACTGGTGACCCAGGTCGCCTCCGAGCTGATGGGTGTGGACGCCACGACCATGGTGGCGGCTACCGAACGCGTACTCGCCCAGCTCGTCGATTACTTCGACGTCGATTTCAGCTACGTGCGCCATACCGACCGCGAACGACGGGCGACGGTACTGGTCGCGGAGTGGCCGCACCGTCAGCAGGTGCCCGATCCCGATCCGCTCGGCATCATCTACTTCGAGAACGCCGACGGCGTCTTCCGCCAGCTCGAACATTCGATCGAACCGATGGTAGCCAGGCCGACACCCGAATTCGCCGACTATCAGGAGACGATCCGGCGCGCGTCGGGTATCCCGCAGGTGACCTCGGCCGCGGTGCCGCTGCTGTCGCGCGGTGAGTCCACCGGAGTGCTCGGGTTCGTCAAGGAGGGCGACCGCGAGTGGAGCACCAGGGAACTGAACGTGCTCAAGGCCATCGCCGCGTTGTTCGCCCAGCTCCAGGCGCGGGTGGTCGCCGAGGAGCGGCTGCGCTACATCGCGCTGCACGATGATCTGACCGGGCTGGCCAACCGGCGCGCGCTGCTCGAACACATGGAAGAGCGATTGCGCACGGGCGCGCCGGGACCGGTGGCGGCGTTCTTTCTGGATCTGGATCGCCTCAAGGCGCTCAACGATTTCCTCGGCCATACCGCGGGCGACAATTTCATCAGGACGCTGTCGTCGCGGCTGCGCGAACATCTCGACCCGAACGATATGATCGCCCGCCTCGGCGGCGACGAATTCGTCATCGTGCCCGCCAAGCCGATGGACGCGGTCGCCGCCGAATACGAGGCGACGCGAATCCAGCAGTTGATCGGTCGGCGGGTGACGGTCGGCGGTGAATCGGTCAGTCGCGGCGCCAGCGTCGGTGTCGCGGTCGGCATTCCGGGGGAGACCACGGTCGCCGATGTGCTGCGCCGCGCCGACCACGCCCTGCTGTCCGCCAAATCCGGGGGCGGCAACGGTGTCGCGGTCTTCACCGACGCGATGCGGGCGCAATTCGAATTGCAGGACGACGTCGAACTCAATCTGCGCGGCGCGGTCTCCGACGGTTCCCTGCTCCTGCACTACCAGCCCGAGGTGGATCTGCGCACCGGGCGGATCGTCGCACTCGAGGCGCTGGTTCGCTGGATGCATCCGACCAGGGGCCTGCTACCCCCCGCCGCCTTCGTCACCGTCGCCGAGGCCACCAACCTCGCCGGTGAGCTCGGCCGCTGGGTGATCAGGTCGGCCTGTGCGCAATTCGCCGAATGGCGGCGGCGCGGGCTGGCGAACAATGTGGTCATGCGCATCAATGTCTCGCCGGTGCAGTTGGTGAGCCTGGATTTCGTCGAACGCATCGAGGACATCCTGCGGCTGTTCGGCATCGATGGCAGTTCGGTCTGCCTGGAGATCACCGAACACGTGGTCGTCCAGGATCTGGCGAGGACCCAGGTCACCCTGCGCGGACTCAAGCGCATGGGCGTGCAGATCGCCATCGATGATTTCGGGACCGGCTACAGTTCGCTCTCACATCTGAAGGCGCTGCCGGTCGACGCGGTGAAGATCGATCGCGGTTTCGTCCAGCGACTCGGCGCGAGCACCGACGATCTGGCGATCGTGAAATCCATCATCAGCCTGGCCGGCTCCTTCGGCCTCGGCGTCGTCGGCGAGGGTGTCGAAACCGCCGTCGCCGCACGCACCCTCGTCGGGCTCGGCTGCTATCGCGCCCAGGGCTTCCTGATCGCCCGGCCTATGCCATCGGATCAGGTCGAGGCACATCTGGCGCTCGGGCGGATACCGCTCGATCTGGATCTGCCGCGGGTCGGGCGCACCCAGACAGCGCGCTGAGCGGCGGTTTCGCCGGTTCTTCCACTGCTGTTCACATCCCGTTGAGCGCTACGGTGCCCGGGGTAACCGCGTCGGCTGGACGATCGGCTGGTGCGCATCGTGCAACTGGCGAACTTCTACGGTCCGCGGTCCGGTGGGCTGCGCACCGCACTGCACCATCTGGGCGAGGGGTATGTGGCGGCGGGGCACGAAGTCGTCCTGATCGTGCCGGGTCCGCGCCGCGACGAGGTGGTGCTGCCGACCGGGGCGGTGCGAATCACCCTGCCCGCGCTGGCGATTCCGTGGACCGGCGGATATCGGGCCGCCGATCCACGGCGGGTGGCCGATGTGCTCGCCGGTTTGCGACCGGATGTCCTCGAAGTGTCCGACCGGCTGACCCTGCGTGGTTTCGGACGGTGGGCGCGGCGTCGCGACGTGACGAGTGTGATGATCTCGCACGAACGGCTCGACCGGTTGCTCGGCCAGGT
This sequence comes from Nocardia sp. NPDC005366, assembly GCF_040606855.1. NCBI lineage: Bacteria > Bacillati > Actinomycetota > Actinomycetes > Mycobacteriales > Nocardiaceae > Nocardia > Nocardia sp. NPDC005366. Next base: position 64,460 of record NZ_JBEXFQ010000021.1, on the reverse strand, counting down.
CATGCCGCGCTCGCTCGCCCGCCGCTGCGCCGACGTCGCCAATCGCCGCACCGCCGCCGAGTACGACATCGTCGTCTGCACAACGGAATTCGCGCGGGCCGAATTCCTGCGCATCGATGCGCCGAACGTGGAGCTGGTTCCGCTCGGGGTGGATCTGGATCTGTTCAGCCCGCGTCGCCGCGACGACCGGCTGCGCGCGGATCTCGGCGTGACGGGGCACCCGCTGCTGGTGCACTGTGGACGGCTGTCGGTCGAGAAACGGGTGGACCGCAGCATCGAGGCGATCGGTGAACTGCGCAAGGCCGGGGTGGCGGCTCGGCTGGTCGTCGCCGGTGACGGACCGCGCAGGGACGCGCTGCAACGGCGGGCGAGGGCATTGCCCGCGCTGTCGGACGGGTCGTCGGCCGTGCATTTCACCGGATTCATCACCGACCGCACAATGGTCGCGACACTGCTCGCGACGGCGGATGTCTCGCTCGCGCCCGGTCCGCACGAAACCTTCGGGCTGGCCGCGCTGGAAGCGCTGGCCGCGGGTACTCCCGTCGTCGCGAGCCGGTCCTCGGCGCTGGTCGATATCGTGACCGCCGACTGCGGCGCGGTCGCCGCCGATCACCCGTCGGCGTTCGCGCACGCCGTCACCGATGTGCTCGCCCTTCCGACCGCGGGACGCCGCAGAGCGGCTCGCGTCCGGGCCGAGCAGTTCACCTGGCCGCGCGCGGTGGCGGGCATGCTGGAGGTGCTCGGCCGCTAGTGGTTCCCGGCCACGCGGGTGCGTATGTTCCGTCATGGGCGGCCCCCGGGGGATCGGCCGAGTAGCCTGCGGGGACGAATCGGGTGGACTTGGAGTGAGGGAGCAGCGGTGCGACAACTCGGGCGTAAGACGGTGCGGGGCGCGAAGGTCTTGGTCACGGGTGCGGCGAGCGGGATCGGCAGGGCGACGGCGCTGGCCGCCGCCGAGGCGGGGGCGCTGCTCGTGCTCACCGATATCGACGCCGACGGACTGGAGCACACGGCGGAAACCATTCGCGCGGCGGGCGGTACCGTCCTGGCCACGCGCGCGTTGGATATCACCGATTACGAGGCGGTCACCGCCTTCGCCGCCGATGTGCACGCCGAACACGGCACCCTCGATATCGTCATGAATATCGCGGGCACCTCCGCGTGGGGCACCGTGGAGACGCTGGAACACCGGCACTGGCGTCGGATGGTCGATGTCAATCTGATGGGGCCCATTCACGTGATCGAGAATTTCGTGCCGCCGATGATCAGGGCAGGCCGCGGGGGCGCACTGGTGAATGTGTCGTCGGCGGCCGGGCTGCTCGCACTGCCGTGGCACGCCGCCTACAGCGCCGGCAAATTCGGGATCCGCGGAGTCTCCGAGGTGTTGCGCATCGATCTGCGGCGCCACGGGATTTCGGTGCACCTGGTGGTTCCCGGCGCGGTGAATACGCCGCTGGTGCAGCGCGTCGAACTGGTCGGGGTGGATAAGGACGATCCGAGGGTGCGCAAGCTCACCGCGAAATTCACCGAACATGCCATTGCCCCGGAGCGGGTGGCGTCGGCGATTCTGCGTGGCGTCGAACGCAACAGGTTCCTCGTCTACAGCTCGTTCGATATTCGTTTCGGCTATTGGTGGGTACGGAAATTCGCGTATCCGTACGACGTGGTCATGCGCCGGGTGAGCGATACGTTCAGCAGACTGCTGGTTTCGAAGAACAGTTGAGGTGCGTGTCGAGGACGCGGGCGCCGGGGCCGTCGACGCCGAGCCGGTCGTGTTCGTTCACCAGTTTGCAGCTGCCCAGTGACAGGCAGCCGCAGCCGATACAGCCGGTGAGATTGTCGCGCAGGCGAATCAGCTGATTGATGCGGTCGTCGAGATCGGTCCGCCAGGTGGTGGACAGCGTCTCCCAGTCGCGTCTGGTCGGGGTACGGCCTTCGGGCAGTTTGTCCAGCGCCGCTCGAATCTCGCTGAGCGGTATGCCGACCCGTTGGGAGATGCGGATGAACGCGACCCTGCGCAATGTCTCACGGGTGTAGCGGCGTTGATTCCCGCTGGTGCGACGACTGGTGATGAGGCCCTCGCGTTCGTAGAAGTGCAACGCGGAAACGGCCACTCCGCTACGCTCGGACAGCTGCCCGGGGGTTAGTTCTTTCGCTCGCCAATCGGCAGTCGACATGCACGCTCCTCCATTCACCTCAACAATACTTCAGGTTGGGGTCGGCGGGTGTGAGATTCGGACACCGGCGTATTCGAACGGCGAATTTCGTGCTCCGAGGCGATTTGCGAACTACGGTCGGACCATGGGAGCAGACGCTGTGCCAGGGGGGCGCGGAGCGAATCCGCCCGACGAGACGCCCGACCTCGCCGACGGTACGAGCCTCGGCGTGACATCCGAGGTCGGCGCACTGCGTGCGGTGCTCTTGCACCGTCCGGGCGACGAGCTGCGCCGGTTGACCCCGCGCAACAACGATCAGCTGCTGTTCGACGGCATTCCATGGGTGGAGCGGGCCCAGCAGGAACACGACATCTTCGCGGGCGTGCTGCGCGAGCGCGGCGTCGAGGTGCTGCTGCTGGCCGAGTTGCTCGCCGAAACCATCGAGGTCAGCGGGGCCGCCCGCATCCAGGGTATTTCCGCGGGAGTGGACGCGCGCAGGCTCGGGCACGCCCTCGCCGACGATCTCGCGGCCTTCCTACGCGGGGTGCCCGCCCACGATCTGGCCGATATCCTCATGGCCGGGATGACCTTCGACGAGCTGCCGTTCGGCCCGGATGCCGCCTCGTTGGTGCGCCGCATGCACCATGGGGCCGATTTCGTCATCGATCCGCTGCCGAATCTGCTGTTCACCAGGGACTCGTCGTTCTGGGTCGGCCCGAGGGTCGCGATCACCTCTCTCGCGCTGCCCGCCCGGATGCGGGAAACCTCGCTCACCGATCTGATCTACGCGTTCCACCCGCGCTTTCTCGGGGTGCGTCGCGCCTACGAATCGCATACCGCGCCCATCGAGGGCGGTGACGTCCTGTTGCTCGCGCCGGGGGTGCTCGCCGTCGGCGTCGGCGAGCGCACCTCGCCCGCCGGTGCGGAAGCCCTGGCGCGCAGCCTTTTCGACGACGAACTCGCCCACACGGTCCTGGTGGTGCCGATCGCGCAGAATCGCGCGACCATGCATCTGGACACGGTGTGCACGATGGTCGACACCGACGCCGTGGTGATGTATCCCGCCGTGCGGGACTCGCTGCTCGCGTTCACGATTCACCGCGAGGACAACTACGGTGGCCGCGGTGACGGCGGCGGGGTGTCCATGCGAGGGCCCGACCCGTTCCTGCCCGCCGCCGCGGAGGCGATGGGTATCGGCAAACTGCGTGTGATCGATACCGGACTGGATGGAGTCACCGCCGAACGGGAACAGTGGGACGACGGCAACAACACCCTGGCGCTGGCGCCCGGGGTGGTCGTCGCCTACGAACGCAACGAAATGACCAATGCGCGACTGATGGACGCGGGCATCGAGGTGCTGCCCGTTCCGGGCTCCGAACTGGGGTCCGGTCGTGGCGGCCCCCGCTGCCTGTCCTGTCCACTCGCCCGTGACGACGTGTGAGCCGCCATGTTCCTGTTCACGATCAACACCGCGTCCCCGGTTCCGCCCTATGAGCAATTGCGCCTCGGCATCATCGCCCGGGTGCGGGCCGGTGAGCTGACAGCGGGCACGAAGATACCGACGGTACGAGCGCTCGCGGCGGAACTCGGCATCGCGCCGAATACGGTGGCGCGCGCCTACCGCGAGCTGGAGGCGGACGGGGTGCTGGAGACCAGGGGCCGACAGGGTTCGTTCATCGCGTCCTCCGGCGACCCGACCAGGGACGCGGCGGGACGGGCGGCGACCGAATACGTCGCGACGATCCGTCGTCTCGGCGTGGATGACGACACCGCCGTGCGCTACGTCAAATCCGCACTCGAATCGAGCTGAGCGTCGTCAGCGCCAGCTCGGTAACCACAGGTGGTCGTGCCAGCTGCTCGGTGTGATGGGATGCGCGACGAGGATCGGCCACAGCCAGATGAAATTCGCGACGACCAGGCCGAGATAGAGGCAGATCGCGAGCAGGGCGAGGCTGCGGCGTTCGCTCGGCAGCGCGGGCAGGAGAGCGCCGGTATGACTTCGGCGTATCGCGAATTCCCTGGCGGGTCCGAGGATATCGCCGAGTACCAGCGCGATACCCATCACCAGGAACGGTGCGAGGGGAACCGCGTAGAAGTAGTACATCTGCCGGTCGAGGGTCAGGAACCAGGGCAGCAGGCCCGCACCGTAACCGACGAGCACGGCGGTGTAGCGCCAGTCGCGGGTGGTGATCGCGCGCCACAGCATCCAGCCGAGGATCGGCAGCGATATCCACCAGATGGCGGGGGTTCCGACGAGCATGACCGCTTTGACGCACTGCGCTTGGCCGCACCCCTGCACATTGGCGTCGGCGTAGTAGTAGAGCATGGGCCGCAGGCCCATCGGCCAGGTCCACGGCTTGGATTCCCACGGGTGGTGGTTTCCCGCCGAATTGGTCAGTCCCTCGTGGAATTGCAGTGATTCGCCGCTGTAGAACCACAGCGAGCGCACCGCGTCGGGCAGGAACGACCAGGTGCCGCCGGTCCCGATCTGATTGCCGACCGCGTACCGGTTCACCCCGGTCTCGCTGGCGAACCATCCCCAGTAGCTCATGAGATAGATCCCGAGCGGGATCACGACCAGCGCGTACAGAGCGGGCCCGATATCGCGCACGGCCGTGCCGAACCACGGCGAGCGCACCCCGTACGCGCGCCGCGCCGCGAGGTCGAAGAAGATGCTGAGCAGCCCGAAGGCGGCGATGAAATAGATACCGGACCATTTGGTGCCGCAGGCGAGCCCGAGCAGGACGCCCGCGCCGAAGCGCCACCACCGCACTCCGAGCCGAGGCCCCCACGGCGTGACACCGATGCGTCCCTCGGCGTCGACCGTCGCCATCCGTTGACGCACCTGGTCGCGATCCACGATCAGACAGCCGAACGCGGCCGTGACGAATAACGCCATGAAGATGTCGAGCATGCCGATGCGCGAGGAGACGAAAGTGACGCCGTCCGCGATGAGCAGGATTCCCGCGATGGCGCCGATCAGCGTGGAACGCGCCATGCGCCGCACGATCCTGATGACGAGCAGCACCAGCACCGTGCCCGCGAGGAACGCGCTGAAACGCCAGCCCCAACTGTTGTAGCCGAAGATCGCCTCGCCGATCGCGATCATCTGCTTGCCGACCGGCGGGTGCACCACGAGGCCATAGCCCGGGTTGTCCTCCACGCCGCCGCCGGTGAGCATCTGCCATGCCTGTGGCGCGTAATGCTTTTCGTCGAAAACCGGGGTGCGCGCGTCGGTGGGACTGTTCAGCAGGAACAACCGTGTCATCGCCGCGACAGCGGTCAGGATCGCGGTGACGATCCAGCCCCGCAGGGTGTCGGTCGGCCCGAAATCGGAGGTCGGCCGGAGCGGGGCGGGGCTCGACCACTGAGGCACAGTCCCGAACGGTGTGCTCGTGCGGGAGGTCACCTGGGTCACGCCCCGATCGTATGCGGTCTCCGTTCGTTGGTCGCGCATCGGTGAGCGCTGTCCGCCGGGCGGCGGGCAAGGGCACGTCCGGCCGTGTGCCTCGGCCACCGGCGTACGTCCGACCGCGCAACGCGCATGAGGCGGACCCGAGTCCGGCGATGCCCACTAGGCTTGGCTCTCGGATCCGGCGATCGCTGGGCGATCCGGTCGAGGCGGGAGTGCGGTGGCGGACGAATCGGCGGCGGACGAATCGGCGGGCGGGGACGCGAGCGGCAGACTGGTGCTGGCGGCGACGCCGATGGGCGATGTCGGCGACGCGTCGCGGCGGCTGTGCGAGGCGCTGGCCACCGCGGATATCGTCGCCGCGGAGGACACCCGCCGCACCAGAGCGCTGGCGAAGGCGCTCGGCGTGGAGATCACCGGCCGCGTGGTGAGTTTCTACGATCACGTGGAGACCGCCCGTATCCCCGCGCTACTCGGCGATATCGAGGGCGGACGGACCGTCCTGCTGGTGACCGACGCGGGGATGCCCTCGGTGAGCGATCCCGGTTATCGCATGGTGGCCGCGTGCGTGGAGCGCGATCTGCCGGTGACCTGCCTGCCCGGCCCATCGGCGGTGACCACCGCGCTGGCCCTGTCCGCGCTGCCGGTCGAACGTTTCTGTTTCGACGGTTTCCCGCCACGTAAATCCGGCGCGCGCCGCGAATGGCTGCGAACCCTCGCCGCCGAATCGCGGGCGTGCGTGTTCTTCGAAGCGCCGCACCGGCTGGCCGACTGCCTGGCCGACGCGGTATCGGTACTCGGCCCGGATCGCCGCGCGGCGGTGTGCCGCGAACTCACCAAGACCTACGAGGAGGTCGTGCGCGGCACCCTCGCCGAACTCGCGGCATGGGCGATGAACGGGGTCCGCGGCGAGATCACCGTGGTACTGGCCGGCGCCGCGCCCGAATCCGCGGACCCGGCCGATCTGGTCACCGAAGTCGAGACCCTCACCGCGAGCGGAATGCGGCTCAAGGACGCGTGCGGCGAGGTGGCGGCGATGGCGGGCGTCTCGCGCCGCGAACTGTACGACGCGGTCCTCTCGGCGCGTTCGGCCGATTAGAGGATGATCGGGTCATGACTTCACTGGAGAAGAAGGCAAAGGTATTTCTCGAGCTGCACCGGCCGGGGGATCCGGCCGTGCTGCCGACAGTATGGGACGCCTGGTCGGCGAACCTCGCGGTATCCGCCGGATTTCCCGCTCTTACGCTCGGGAGTCATCCGGTCTCGGATTCGGTGGGGCGCAGCGACGGCGAGGGTATGACCTTCCTCGAACTGCTGACCCGGGTCCGGCAGGTCACCGACGCCGTCACCGTGCCGGTCTCGGTCGATATCGAATCCGGATACGGACTCGAACCCGCCCAACTCATCGAAGGTCTGCTCGAGGCGGGCGCGGTCGGGCTGAATATCGAGGACACCGTGCACAGCGAGGGCAGGCGGCTGCGCACCGCGCAAGAGCACGCCGATTTCGTGCGCGGCCTGCGTGAATTCGCCGATGCCGCGGGCGTGCACGTCGTCGTCAACGCGCGCACCGACCTGTTCCTGCGCAAGAACGGCGACGAGGCCGACCGGGTCGACCGGGCCATCGCGCGTTTGACGTTGGCGGCCGAGGCGGGCGCGGATGTGCTCTACCCGGTCGGCAGGCATTCGGACGCGGATATGCGCCGCCTGACCGCCGAATTGCCGTTGCCTGTCAACGCGATCGGTATCCCGGCTACCTCCGATAAGGCCGAACTCGCCGCCCAGGGCGTCGCGCGGATCAGTTTCGGGCCCTACCTCCAGTTCGCGCTGGCGGAGGAGGCCAATCGGCTGCTCGACCGCTGGAAATAGGCCACGACGGATGACGCCGACGTACGCGGTACGTCGGCGTCATCCGGAACCGCTGGGCCTAGACCTCTTTTGGGCCTAAACCTCTTTGGGCTCCACGTAGCGCGGATACACCGGCGCGGGCGCGGGCAGGGCGACACCGGGTGTCAGCGGCGTCGCGATATCGGCGAAGGCGCGATTCTGCTGGGCGAGCAGATCCAGGATCTTCGCCGCGGAACCCGGCATCACCGGTTGGACCAGGATCGCGACGATCCTGACCACCTCGAGGGTCACGTACAGAACGGTCGCCATCCGCGCCAGATCCGCCTCGGTACCCGATTTGCGCAAAGCCCACGGCTGCTGGGCGGAGAAGTACCTGTTCGTCTCGCCCAGGGTCAGCCAGATCGCTTCCAGCGCGAGATGCATCTGCTGGGCGTCGAATTCGGCGCGGCAACGGTCGAGCAGGGAATTCGCGCGATCGAGCAGCGCCCGATCTTCCTCGGTGAATTCACCCGGGATCGGCACCGCGGCATCGCAATTCTTGTTCACCATGGTGAGGCTGCGCTGCACCAGATTGCCGAATTCGTTGGCGAGGTCGGCATTGATCCGGCCGACGATGGCCTCGTGGCTGTAGCTGCCGTCCTGCCCGTAGGAGATCTCACGCAGCAGGAAGAAGCGCACCGCGTCCAGGCCGTATTCCTCGACGAGTTCGAGCGGGTCGACCACATTGCCGACCGACTTCGACATCTTCTCGCCCTTGTTGTACAGGAACCCGTGCACGAAAACGCGTTTCGGCAATTCCACACCGGCCGACATCAGGAAGGCGGGCCAGTAGACGGTGTGGAAGCGAGTGATGTCCTTGCCGATGATGTGCACGTCCGCGGGCCAGAACTTCTGGAACGCGGCGGATTCCGTATCCGGGAAGCCGACGCCGGTGATGTAGTTGGTCAGCGCGTCCACCCAGACGTACATCACGTGATCGGGGTGGCCCGGCACCGGAACGCCCCAGTCGAACGTGGTGCGGGAGATGGACAGATCCTTCAGGCCCGCCTTGACGTAGCTGACGATTTCGTTGCGCCGCGTTGCGGGCGCGATGAATTCCGGATGCTCCTCGTACAGGGCGAGCAATCTGTCCTGGTACTGCGACAGTTTGAAGAAGTAGTTGGACTCCTCGGTCCATTCGACCGGCGTCCTGGTTTCGGTGGAGAGCCTGGTGCCGTCCTCGAGGACGGTGGTCTCCTCGTCGGTGTAGAACGCTTCGTCGCGCACCGAGTACCAGCCCGAGTAGTTGCCCAGGTAGATGTCGCCGCTGGCGAGCATCCGCTCCCAGATCTCCACACTCGCGACCTGGTGATCTTCGTCGGTGGTGCGGATGAAGCGATCGAAGGAGATGTCGAGCGTCTTGTCCAGCGTCTCGAATACGTCCGAATTGCGCGTCGCCAGTTCCTCGACGGGCACGCCCTCGGCGACCGCGGCCTGCTGCATCTTCTGGCCGTGCTCGTCGGTGCCGGTCAGGAAGAACACGTCGTATCCGTCGAGCCGTTTGAACCGGGCGATGGCGTCCGAGGAGATGTACTCGTAGGCATGCCCGATATGCGGCGCACCGTTGGGATACGCGATGGCCGTGGTGATGTAGAACGCGGGGCGCTCGTCGGTGTCGGTGGATCGCTCGCTTCGCTCGCTCATGGTGTGTCTACTGTAATGCGCGTGCATCCAGCCGCTCGATCGAATATCCCCGCTTGCGCGCCGCCGCTGCCCCGAGGTCGCCGATGAGCGCGAATCGGCCCGCTCCCGATCTGCCGGAACCGCTGGAGCCGCTGGTCGATGCCCATACCCACCTGGACGCCTGCGGTGCGACGGATGCCGATTCGGTCGCGGTGATGGCCGATCGCGCGGCCTCGGTCGGGGTCGGAACCATCGTCACCGTCGCCGACGATCTGGCCGCCGCGCAGTGGGCCGTGCGCGCCGCCCACTGGGATTCGCGGGTGTACGCCGCGGTGGCATTGCACCCGACCCGGGCCAACGCCCTCGACGACGATGCCATGGCCGAATTGGAGCGTCTGGCCGCTGATCCGCGGGTGGTCGCGGTGGGTGAGACCGGGCTGGATTACTACTGGCCGGGCAAATTGGAGGGCTGCGCCGATATCGAGACTCAGGTCGAGGGTTTTCGCTGGCATATCGATCTGGCGAAACGGCTGCGCAAACCGCTGATGATCCACAATCGCGAGGCCGACCACGATCTGCTCACCGTGCTGCTGGACGAGGGCGCGCCATCGAAGGTGATCTTCCACTGCTTCTCGTCGGATACGAATATGGCGTTGGCGTGTGTGGACGAGGGATACTTCCTCAGCTTTTCCGGAACGGTCAGCTTCCGCAACGCGCACGAATTGCGCGAGGCCGCCACGGTGGTGCCCGTCGAGCAGATCCTGGTGGAAACGGACGCGCCCTACCTGACGCCGCATCCGTTCCGCGGCGCGCCGAACGAACCGTATTGCCTGCCGTACACCGTGCGCGCACTGGCCGAATTGCGGGAGCAGGATCCGTTCGAGTTGGCGGAACTCACCACGCTCAATGCCAGGCGGGTCTACCGAATCTGAGGAATTCACGCGATACCCGCGTGGAAATCGAGCTACCCGCCATGTGTTCTATGTCACTTTCGTGAACCCGATTCGTGATTTACCTGCGGCGTCGAGATGTGTTCGTGATACCGGTATGGACTGCTCGCGTGTCATCGCTTGTCGACCCCGCCCGCCTTCGTTATCGTACTGTGACCATGTCCCACTTCGTGCATATCAATCGGTCCCGATCGCCGCTGCTCTACGCGGCGATCGCGGCGCTGCTGATGACACTGATCGTGGGTGCGGCGATGGCGATCGTGAACCGCAAGACGGTCACGGTCGTGGTGGACGGCGAGAAGTACACGCAGACCACCATGTCGCGCAATGTCGCGGGACTGCTGCGCACCGCCGGCTTCGATATCTCCGACCGCGATCTGGTGCGCCCGAATCCGGCCGCCGCGCTCGTCGACGGCGCGACGATCGTCTTCAACCGCGCCAGGCAGATCACGCTGACGGTGGACGGCAAGGCGCAGAAGGTCTGGACCACCGGCCTGACCGCGGGCGAAGCCCTCGAACAGCTGAAGATCCCGTCCGACAACTTCGTCTCGCCCGCGCGCGACGAACGGCTGCCGCTGGCGGGCGCCGCGCTGCGGGTATCCAGCCCGCGCACCATTTCGCTGCTCGACGGTGTCGGCAACTTCGTCGACGTCCGCCTCGCCGCGCCGACGGTCGGCGAATTCCTCGCGGTCGCCGGCATCCCGCTCATCGAGCAGGACAGCGTGGAACCGGCCGCCGACACCCCGCTCACCGAGGGGATCAAGGTGGTGGTGACCCGCAAGCGGATCGAGAAGCGCGTCGAGACGATGCCGCTGGATCCGCCGGAGCACGTCATCGAGGACGTCACCATGAATATGAGCCGCACCATCGTGGAGAGTTCGGGTGCGCCCGGCGTCCAGGACGTCACCTTCGCGGTCACCATGCTCAACGGCCGCGAAGTCGGCAGGGAACCGATCGCCAATGCGGTCACCACGCCCGCGCAGCCGAAGACCGTACGCAAGGGCGCCAAGCCGGGTACCGAGGTGCCCCCGGTGCGCGACGGCGAGATCTGGGACGCGCTCGCCCGCTGCGAATCGACCGGCAACTGGTCGATCAACACCGGCAACGGCTACTACGGCGGTATCCAGTTCGACCAGAGCACCTGGGAACGTCAGGGCGGAACGCGCTACGCTCCCCGCGCCGATCTCGCCACCAGGGAAGAGCAGATCGCGATCGCCGAAGTCACCCGCGCCCGCCAGGGCTGGGGCGCCTGGCCCGCCTGCACCGGACGCCTCGGCCTGGGGTAGTCGGGCCTCGGGAGTCCGCGACATTCGCGACGCCGCGGACTTGGTAGGTTCTTCGGGTGTCCGAACCCGATACCTCCGTGCGTGGGAGCGCCGCATTGCTCGGCCCCGCCGAGGTGCGGACGCTGGCGGAGCGCTTCGGGATACGTCCGACCAAACAACTCGGGCAGAATTTCGTGCACGACGGCAATACGGTGCGGCGGATCGTCGCCGCCGCCGGTGTCGGGCGCGCGGACACCGTACTCGAGGTGGGGCCCGGGCTCGGGTCGCTGACCCTCGCGCTGCTCGACGTGGTGGATTCGGTGGTTGCCGTCGAAATCGATCCGGTTCTCGCGCGACATCTTCCGGTCACCGTGGCCGACCGTGCGCCGGAACTGGCCGAACGCCTGCGGGTGGTCGAAGCCGACGCGATGCGGGTGGCCGCGACGGATCTGCCCGCGGTGCCGACCGCGTTGGTCGCCAATCTGCCGTACAACGTCGCGGTTCCGGTACTGCTGCATCTGCTCGCCGAACTTCCCAGCCTCACCACGTCTTTGGTGATGGTGCAGGCCGAGGTAGCGGACCGGCTCGCCGCCGAACCCGGCAATCGCGTCTACGGTGTGCCCAGCGTCAAGGCCGGTTTCTTCGGCACCGTGCGCCGTGCGGGCGCGGTGGGCACCCAGGTCTTCTGGCCGGTGCCGCGCGTGGAATCGGGACTGGTCCGCGTCGAGCGCTACGCCGAACCGCCGTGGCCGATGGACCACGAACACCGTCGCCGCGTTTTCGCCGTCGTCGACGCCGCCTTCGCGCAACGCCGAAAGACCCTGCGCGCGGCTCTCGCCGGTTGGGCGGGATCGGCGCCGGAAGCCGAACGCAGGCTGATCGCGGCCGGGATCGCCCCCACTGCCCGCGGTGAGACTCTCGACACCGCGGCTTTCGTCCGCCTCGCCGCGCAATCCTGAACCTCGTTGCGGCGAAACCAACTGTGGATAACCGACTTTTGTCATTTACTTCGACCGGCCGACGGCGGCGGTCCCGCCGACCGGTTCGCGGAACAGCCTCTCGCGCTACGAGCTAGCGTCAGTGCAGTTCAAGGCGTCGATCGGGCGATGCGATCGAATGTCGTCCACCGCAGATCTCAGCGGTGAGCACCGTCGGTGTCGTGGCCGTCACCGGATGTGGATGGGCCTGTGAGTTTTTCGGAGCCCTCCGCCGCGGCGGTGAATTCCGCGGCGAACCCCAGCCGGTCCCGCATCAGACGGCGACCTCGTACCCTGCCTCGTCCACGGCGGCGGTGATAGCGGCGTCGGTGACGGGTTCGGTGCTGTCCACGCGGACGGCGCCGGTCGCGAGATCGACGTCGACCGAGGTCACCCCGTCGATCTTGCCGATCTCCGTCTTGACGGAACTGACGCAATGTCCGCAGGTCATGCCCTTGACGGTGTAGGTGGTTGTGGCCATCTCCGACTCCTTCGCTCGTCATCGATTATACGGTCCGGGGGTATCCGGACGTTCACAACATACCCCCTAAGGGTATTCGGTGCAAGGCTGGTGTCCGCGGCCCGGCGTCGCAGCACTGACGCCGCGATCCCTCGCCACCGTGGTCACCGAATCACGACCGGCAGATGAACGGCTCATATCGGGGCGCGACGAGTGTCGTAGCCACCCATTAGGCTTGACCACCGTGTTGTCAGTAGTGCCAGGTCCCATCATCGTGCGCGCGCCGTCGAAGGTGAATCTCCACCTCGGAGTCGGCGACCTGCGCGCGGACGGCTATCACGATCTGACGACCGTCTTCCAGGCCCTATCGTTGAGCGACGATCTGCAGATCTCCCCGTCCGCGGTGTTGAGTGTGCGCGTCACCGGCGAGGGCGCGGCGCAGGTGCCGACCGATCGCACCAATCTGGTCTGGAAGGTCGCGGTGCGACTGGCGCACCTGGCGGGCCGCGCACCCCTGGTGGAGATCGCCATCACCAAGGGCATTCCGGTGGCGGGCGGTATGGCGGGCGGCAGCGCGGACGCCGCCGCCGCGCTGGTCGGGCTGAACGAACTCTGGGAACTCGGGCTCTCCCGCGACGAATTGGCCGCCATCGCCGCGGAAATCGGCAGTGATGTGCCCTTCTCGCTACACGGAGGCACCGCGCTGGGCACCGGCCGCGGCGAGCGGCTGCTTCCCGTGCTGTCCCGCAATACCTTTCATTGGGTGCTCGCCCTCGCCAAGGGCGGATTATCGACCCCCTCCGTCTTCGCGGAACTGGATCGGCTGCGGGACAACGGCGATCCGCCCCGGCTGGGCGAGCCGCAGGAGTTGATGCAGGCGCTGGCCTCGGGAGATCCGAAGCAGTTGGCCCCGTTACTCGGTAACGACCTGCAGGCGGCGGCGCTGTCGCTGAAGCCGGAACTGCGCCGCACCCTGCGCGCGGGAGTCACGGCGGGCGCGCTGGCCGGAATCGTGTCGGGTTCGGGGCCAACCTGCGCGTTCCTCTGTGACGGTGCGGATTCCGCCATCGCGGTCGCGGCGGAACTCGCCGGTGCGGGTGTCGCGCGTAGTGTGCGCACCGCCAGTGGCCCGGTTCCCGGCGCGCGCGTGATCGGCGGCGAGGTGCAGCCCAAGCGCTGAGCGCGAGCCGTCGCCGCTGTTCACGCGATGATGTCGGCCGAGTCGGTCCGCACCCGTGATCGGCCGAAAACCGGACATGGCGGGCGAGCTACGCTTGCTCGGGCACGCACCGCGCTGCCTGCGCGACCTTCGGAAGGATCCATGTCCAACCTGATCAACCTCGAACAGGTGTCCAAGAGCTTCGGCATCGCCCCGCTCCTGGACAATGTGTCGCTGGGTGTGCACGCTGGTGAGCGAATCGGTGTCGTCGGCCTGAACGGCGGCGGTAAGACCACGCTGCTCGAGGTGCTGACCGGGATCGAGGAACCGGACTCGGGCCGGGTGAGCCGGGTCGGCGGGCTGCGCGTAGCCGTGGTCACCCAGCGCGGGGTGCTGCCCGCCGGAGCGACGGTGGGGTCGGTGGTGCTGGCTGGCCTGGCCGACGACCAGAAGGGTGATGGTTTCGGCGGCTCCGGCGATCTCGCCGAACACGAGTGGGCCTCGAATCCGCGTATCCGCACGGTGATGGATGGCATCGGTATCGATGGCCTCGGCTTGGACACCTCGATCGACAATCTCTCCGGTGGTGAGCGTCGCCGGGTCGCACTGGCCGCCGCGCTGGTGCGCGACCTCGACCTCCTCGTCCTGGACGAGCCGACGAACCACCTCGACGTCGAAGGTGTGCAATGGCTGGCCCAGCATCTGCTCGCCCGGCGTAGCGCGCTCGTCGTCGTCACGCACGATCGCTGGTTCCTCGACACCGTCGCCACCAACACCTGGGAGGTCGTCGGCGGCAAGGTCGAAAGTTACGAGGGCGGATACGGCGACTGGATCTTCGCCAGGGCCGAACGTGCCAGGCAGGCCGACGCGAGCGAGGCGCGCCGCAGCAATCTGGCGCGCAAGGAATTGGCCTGGTTGCGCCGCGGCGCGCGGGCGCGGACGTCCAAGCCGCGCTACCGGGTCGAAGCGGCCGAAGCCCTGATCGCCGACGTGCCGCCGCCGCGTGACAGCGTGTCGCTGGCCGCGTTCGCCCGCAAACGCCTCGGCCGCGTGGTGATCGAGTTGGAGGACACCACCCTCACCACCCCGGACGGGCGGGAGTTGGTGCGCGATCTGACCTGGCGTCTCGCGCCGGGGGAGCGGGTCGGCCTGGTCGGTGTCAACGGTTCGGGGAAGACGACACTGTTGCGCGCGCTGGCTGGCGAAGTGGAACCCGCCGCGGGCAAACGGATTCAGGGCCAGACCGTGCAGATCGGCTGGCTGCGACAGGAACTCGACGATCTGCCCGTCGATATGCGGGTGCTGGAGGCGGTGCAGCAGGTCGCGCAGCGAATCATGCTGGGCGACAAGGAGATCTCCGCCGGTCAATTGGCCGAACGGCTCGGATTCACCCCCGCGCGCCAGCGCACCCCGGTCGGCGACCTGTCCGGCGGCGAACGCAGGCGACTCCAGCTGACCCGCATCCTCATGGCCGAGCCGAATGTGCTGCTGCTCGACGAGCCGACCAACGATCTCGATATCGACACCCTCCAGCAGCTGGAGGATCTGCTCGACAACTGGGCGGGCACGCTGGTCGTCATCAGCCACGATCGCTATCTGATCGAGCGCATCGCGGATTCGACCTGGGCGCTGTTCGGCGACGGCAAACTGACCAACCTGCCCGGCGGTATCGATGAATACCTGAAAAAGCGCGCGGCCCAAGGACATACCCAGGTCGGGGCGGCGGGCAAACCCGCCGCCGCGGCGACCGACTCGGCTGCCTACCGCGCGGCCCGCAAGGAACTGTCCAAGCTCGAACGCGCCATCGACAAGCTCACCGAACGCGAGCGCACACTGCATACGGCACTGGCCGACGCCGCCACCGAGCCGGATAAACTCGTCGCGCTCGGCGCCGAACTCAAACAGGTCCTCGCGGAGAAGGAAACCGCCGAGGAGCGCTGGCTGGAATTGGCCGACGAGTCCTGAGTCAGCTGGTGCCGGAGGCGCGGCCGTCCTGCACGACCACGGGTAAGCAGGTTTGCACGAAGTCCGCGCCGAATCCGGTGAGCACGATGCTGCGGTAGTACACCTTGGTCCCGAATCCGGAGCGTTTCAGCACTTCTCGTACCGGCGACTGCGCCTCGAGGATCTGGTAGCGGTTCGGATTTCCGACCGGCTCGCGCGCGAAGTCGATCAACCCGAGCCTGCGCAGGTTGGGCAGATACTGCTGGATCCGGTTGGGGAACCGCAGCGCGGCGTGGTCGCCGATCAGGTTGAGTCCGGAGACGACCCGTTCGACGCCGAGGCCGCGGGGACGTCCGTTGCGGATATCGATGGAAGGTTGCGGGCCGTCCAGGTGCAGGAAACGCAGGATGCGTGCCTCGTCGGGGGTCAGGTCCGCCAGCATGCGCGCGAAGGCCGGGTGGATCTCCTGTACCTCGGCGTGGGTGCTCGCGGACAGTCGCAGCAGTTCCGCGCCCTGTTCGCGCAGCGTCGGCACCTCGGCGGCGTCGCCGGCGGCCGGTGCGCCCGGCAGGCCGAGGGCTTTGCGCACCGCGCCCTTGAATTCGGCCTCGGCTTCGGCGAGCACCTCTCGCGTCGGCGTGCCCGCCATACTGCCCCGCACGACCGTGGAGCCAACCCCGAGGGCGGTGTCGACGCTCCACGCGGTCACCGCGCCCGCGGCGGAGACCGCTACCTTGGCGACACCGGTTGCCGCTCGCACGGTCTGGCGGGGAGTGGGAAGGGCGCGTCCGCGCCTCGCGTCGGGTAACTCGACCGCGCCGATCGGCCGTCGCGCGATCTCCGAGGAGAACTGGGTGGGCTGAGCTGGCTCGGAGGGCTCGACGGCCTCGGTATCCTCGCCGCCGTCCGCATCCGTCATAGCCATGTCGTCGCCACTCCCGTTCCGAAGATCAGAATGTGAGCGTATCCGGCGAAGAGCCCCAGCACACCGCCATGCAGAAAAAGGAGCCATTCGTCCTGTTTGATGGCCGCACGCAACATGTCGACGAAGTCGTTGGGTGAGAGCGCCGACATCTGTTTGGCGATGTAGTCGTTGATCTGTCTGCCCTGCCGGATGTTGAACTCCGGGTCGGCGAAGGCGATCGGGGCGATCGACATGGCCTCGGTGGTCAGCGTCGACTGCAACGAGTCGTATTCGCGGCTGCCCAGCATGAACTTGACCGCGGGCCTCGCCGCGCCGAGCGCACGGTCGGCGGCGGGGCGCAGGGTGTCCTCCAGCATCTGCATGGTGCGGTCCGAGCGCGGGCCGTTGAGCAACTCGTCACCGATATTGGCGACGGTCATCACCTGGCTCGACACCAGTTCGGCGTAGCCCGCGGTGATCTCGTCCTGCCGTTTGATGAGCAGACCCTGCCGCCACGGGCACCACCACTTCGGGTAGGCGGGCGCGAAGATCATATTGAGGCCGACATAGTTGACCACCCAGCCGATGATCACACCGCCGACCGGCAATACCACCAGCGTCGACCAGCCCGTCAGATGCAGGATGCCGACCAGCGCCACACCCATCGGCGCGCCGAAGTAGAAACCGAAATTCTGCATGAACCGCAGTTCCTTCGCGCCCAGCACCTGGAACAGCGTATTGAGCAGGTGCGGCCGGGCCTGGAAGTAGCGGATCACCATTTGCTTGACATCGATGAGCTGGTCGATATTCGCGCCGAGTTCATCGGTCAGTTCCCGGAGTATCTCCGGAAGTTGCTGTTTGACGCGGGCGTGCACCATCTCGCGCACCTGCGTCGGCAGGTTGTACCACAACTGCGGATGTTCACGCCGCAGGATTTCTTCGACGATGTCCTGGATCTGCGCGTCGGCGATGGTCGTCAGATGTTCGGCGAGTCTGTCCGGCTCCAACTCCCGATAGAAGTCCGCGACGCTGCCGAGTTTGGCCAGACCTTTGTCGACGGCGATGCTCGCCATTTTGTCCGCACGCGACGGCACGATGCCCTGCCAGCCGATTCGCCCGTCGTAACTCAGCAGTGGAAGAACCTGAATACGCTTGGGCAGGAACGGGAAAACCGCACGGAGACCGGGGAGCCGGACCCCGTGGAAAGCGATCGGCTTGAACAGCATCAGGATGCCGGTCCAGTTGGTGATGTAACCGATGACGCCTGTGAAAAGCGGAATGGTCACAAGCTCGATAAGGATTGTCGGATGGATTCCGAAAATGCTCTCCAACACGACACCCTCCTGCCGATACACCGGTGGTCCGCCGCCTCACCGGCACCCCAAACTAGCACCCCTGGCCGTGGCGGACCCCATTGTGCGGCGCCGAGCCGTGTCGAAGTTCGGCGCCGTGACCGGCACTCGGATGCCGGAGATATCTGTCACAGCGGCGAGCGGTAATGTCGCGCCGCGGTAGGCGGGCGGCGACAATGGCCTCCACCACATTCCGGCGCGGGGCGGCACGGATGTGCACAGGGGTAGCCCGGGGAACGCGAGGTTCGTCGTACCTGGAAGGCTGACGGACAATAATCTGTGGGCAGACTCGTAAACTTGGCAATACATCGGAGTAGACGTGGCAGACGACAGGGCCGGACAGGACATCACCCGAGCCGGTTCCCGCTCCATCGAACGCAGCTCGGATGCCGAGGAGCGGCAGATCAGCAATGAGGCCCGGCTCATCCGCGGTGTGTTCCGCGCGGCGGGACTCGCGGCAGGCACCGCTGTGCGCGGTGGACAGTGGGCGGTCAACACCTCCTACGAGGTCACCAAGGAGATTACGAAGGCCGCGCTCGACGGTGAGTCCTCGGCCGATATCGCCGACCGCACCGGTAACGCCCTGCGTGCGATCGCCCGCAGCGCGCTCGGGGTGACCGAGGGTTCCGTCCGCGAAATCGTCAGCTATGTACCGACTCCGAGCAACGGCACGAGCGGACAACCGCCGGTGGCGATCGGCTCGCATCTGCATTCGGCGACCACGCAGGAATTGCGCCGTCGCGGTGACGCACTGCTCGCCCGCTCCGCCGACGTCTACTTCACCGAGGATGTGCATCCCGCCTACGACCGCATCCTCGACGAACTCGCCCCCGACGAGGCGCGCATCCTTCGCTTCATGGCGCTCAACGGTCCACAGCCCTCGGTGGATGTGCGGACCAACCGTCCACTCGGCATCGGTTCGGAACTGGTGCAGGGCGATCTCACCTCGGTGCCGGAGCAGGCGGGGGTGCGTTACCCGGATCGCGCCCGTCCGTACCTGATCAACCTCAACCGGCTCGGCCTGACGTCGACCTCCGACGATCCGGTGGTACTCAGCCGATACATGGTCCTGGAAGTGCAGCCGGTGGTCGAGGCCGCGTTGAAGAAGGCCGGTCGCGCGCCGAAGATCGTCCGCAAGAGTTTGCGCCTGACCGAATTCGGCGAGGATTTCTGCCGGACCTGCTTCACGATCGGTCATTGATCTTCCTACTCCGCCGAACACGGAATATGCTCGACCTTTGATAGCAATCTGATACAAATCTCCCAAATTGTGCAGCGCGGCGGCTCCGGATGGGATTGTTGAGGTATGCACCAGGGAAGCGGCGAGCAGTGGCGTAGCGACCCGGGGGCGAACGCGGCCGAAGGGCCGAGCGGCGATTCGACCCCCGATAGCGCCGTGACCGCTGCCGCGACCGGCGGAGCCGCCGGTCGCAACGCCGGTGCGACCCCGGCCGACGGTGCGGACAGTCCGGCCGGTGATGCCGCGACCTCGACCGAGGATTCGACCTCCCCGATAGGCGGTCCGACCGCCACCTCACCCGATGGCTCCGACACCTCGACCGAGAGTGCGGACGTCAACGGTGACCCCCGGGTCAGGACGACACCGCCGCGTCGCGACGAACGCGGGCTCGACGATATCTCGGCGATCAGCAGGCTGAAATTCCGCTATCTGCGCACACTCGACACCAAATCGTGGGAAGAGTTCGCGGACACGATGATTCCCGAGGCGACAGCCACCTACAGCGAATATCTGCAATTCGAATCCCGTGACGCCTTCATGGCATTCATGCGCAATACCCTCGGTCCCCACGTCATCACCGAACATCGCTGCGATCACCCCGAAATCGACGTGGACGGTGATACCGCTACCGGCACTTGGTATCTCGCCGACACCGTCCTCATTCCCGAGCACAATATGCTGCTGCGCGGAGCGGCGTTCTACACCGACCGCTACGTGCGCTGCGAGGACGGCTACTGGCGGATCGCGCACACCGGTTACGAGCGGTCCTACGAGGTCGTGCTCTCGCTCAGCGATCTGCCGAGCCTGCGCGTGACCTCGAGCCGGTGGGGGCTGATCGCGCGGGAGGACGGAATCGCGCCCGTGGAAAGGGATCCCGGCATGACACCGGTTCGTCGCGAACCCGAAGCGGAACAGTAATCAGTCCGCGGTCGCGACCAGAGGTTCCAGCGTGAGTTTCGGATGTTCCTTCTCGATGTACTGGAGCCGCCATTTATCGCTGAAAAGGGCGAGAATGGCGCCGTCGGTGCGGGTGAATACCTCGACGCCGCGCTGGCGGTCGAGTTCGGGAGCCGACGCCGCGTCGGTGCGCCGTGCGAGGGTATAGCCGAGGAATTCCATTTTGGTCTCGACATTGAATTCGGCGAGCATCCTGGCGGTGACCACCTCGAACTGCATCGGCCCGACGGCGGCGAGCACGGGGGAGGCGTCGCCGCGCACGTCGTTGCGCAGCACCTGCACCACGCCCTCGGAGTCGAGTTGGTCGATGGCCTTGCGGAACTGCTTGTATTTGCCCGCGCTCTCGGCGCGCAATGCCGCGAAATGTTCCGGTGCGAAAGAGGGGATCGGCGGGAATTCCACCTTCTTGTCCACGAAAAGGGTGTGACCGGGGGCGAGGGCTGTCGCGTTCACGAGTCCGACGACATCACCCGGGTAGGCGGTGTCGACGGTGGTGCGTTCCCGGCCGAAGACGGTCAGCGCGTATTTCGTCGCGAACGGCCTGCCGGTCTGGGCGTGCGTCACCACCATGCCGCGCTCGAATTCGCCGGAAACGATCCGCATGAACGCGAGCCGGTCGCGGTGCGCGGCGTCCATACCCGCCTGCACCTTGAACACCACAGCGCTGAACGGCGCGGTGGTCTCGCGCGGATTGCCGTTGACATCGGCGCGTGCGGCGGGCGCGGGGGCAAGGGCGACGAGCGTCTCCAGCAACTGCCTGACACCGAAGTTCAGCATCGCGGAGGCGTAGATGACCGGTGAGGTCTGACCGGCCAGGAACATTTCCTGATCATGGTCCTGGCCGGTCGCCGACAGCAGTTCGCTCTCCTCGGCCGCGGTTTCCCACGCCTCGCCCTCGCGGGCCTCGGCCTGCTCCGGGGTCAGCGACTCCTCGGGCGCGATCGTCGCCCCGCCCGCCGTGCGGGTGAAGTGGATGTACTCGACCGCGGCGCCGTCAGTGCCGCGGCGCAGCAGGCCGCGGAAATCGCCCGCGATGCCGACAGGAAGGAACAGCGGGGTCGGGGTCAGGCCGATGCGTTCGTTGATCTCGTCGAGCAGTTCGAGCGGCGCCCGACCCGGCCTGTCCCATTTGTTGATGACGGTGATGACCGGGATGCCGCGGTGGCGGCAGACCTGGAACAGTTTCAGCGTCTGCGGTTCCAGGCCCTTGGCGGCGTCGATCAGCATGACCGCGGCGTCGACGGCGGTGAGCACGCGGTAGGTGTCCTCGGAGAAATCCGAGTGGCCGGGGGTGTCGACCAGATTGATCACATTGTCGATATCGGAGCCGGCGGCGCGGTAGTTGAACTGCAGCGCGGTGGAGCTGACGGAGATGCCTCTGGCCTTCTCCATCTCCATCCAGTCCGAGACCGTCGACTTGCGTCCGGCCTTACCGTGGATGGCGCCCGCTTCGGAGATCATCCTCGCGTGCAGCGCGAGCGCCTCGGTCAGCGTCGACTTGCCCGCGTCGGGGTGTGAGATCACCGCGAACGTGCGCCGCCGCGAGACCTCGGCGGGTAGTCCGCGCGGCGTGGGAGCGACGACATGCTCAGGGGCGGTCACGGAACAACCTTTCACAGGACCGGATCGGCAACCGGTCCAGCGTACGTGACGGCAGATGATCGCCAGGAAGAATGTCAACGCTCGCGCACCGCTGACCACCCGATTCCAATCTGTCTGCGCTGCTGCGGTATGGTGTTCGGGTTGTCTCGGCGAGGGTGACCGCAGACGTTTTGCGTTCACCGTGATCGACGCGGCTCGGCTTCCGGCCGTCCTCGTTCGCTCTTCGCCCGACGAGTAGACCAACCGCGCCATGATTTCGACAACCCCAGGTTTCGATAATCACTGGCGAGCACCCGTTGACCAGCCCGGAAGAGCCGTAGGAGTAGATCCAGTCATGTCCGACGCCAACCTTCTCGAAGCCGCCGTACGCACCGAGTTCGGTAAGGGCGCCGCCCGCCGCACCCGTCGTGCCGGCAACGTCCCCGCCGTCCTGTACGGCCACCAGTCCGACCCGCAGCACCTGTCGCTGAACGCCCAGGCGTTCGCCGCCATCCTGCGCGAGCACGGCACCAACGCGGTGCTGAATCTCGTCATCGACGGTGAGAAGCAGCTCGCGCTGACCAAATCCGTTGTCGTGCACCCGATCCGTCGTTACATCGAGCACGCCGACCTGCTTGTCCTCAAGACCGGTGACAAGGCCACCGCCGATGTCCCCGTGACCCTGGTCGGCGAGGCCGCGTCCGGCACCCTGGTCACCCAGGACGCCATCACCGTCTCCATCGAGGCCGACGCGATGAACCTGCCCGAGGCCATCGAGATCTCCATCGAGGGCGCCGAGGCCGGCACCCAGATCAACGCGGGCGATGTGATCATGCCCGAGGGCGTCACCCTGGCCGCCGATCCTGATCTGCTGATCGTCAACATCATCGCCGCGCCTGCCGCAGAGTCGGCCGCCGAGGGCGAAGAGGGCTCCGAGAGCGCCTGATAAGCATTCCGATCGGTTCTTCATCATGACCGAATCCGGGCCCGCGCTCGTGGTCGGACTGGGTAATCCCGGCTCCGAATACGAGCGCACCCGGCACAACATCGGCTTCCTGGTCGCCGACGTGCTCGCCGAGCGCGTCGGCGGCCGTTTCGCCGTACACAAGAAATCCGGCGCTGACCTGCTGCAGGCGCGCCTGGACGGCCGTCAGGTGCTGATCGCCAAGCCCCGGTCGTATATGAACCTCTCCGGCCGCTCCGTCGCCGCACTGGCCAAATTCTTCTCCGTGCCCGCCACCGAGGTGATCGTCGTCCACGACGAACTCGATCTGCCCTTCGGCGAGATCAAACTCAAACGAGGCGGCGGCGAAGGCGGCCACAACGGTCTGCGCTCCATCTCCAGCGCATTGACCACCAAGGATTATCTGCGCACTCGCATCGGTATCGGCCGTCCGCCGGGTCGGCAGGATCCGGCCGATTACGTGCTGAAACCTTTCGCCGCGCCGGAACGCAAAGAAGTCCCCGTGATCGTGGAGCAGGCCGCCGACGCGGTGGAACTGCTGCTGAAGTTGGGGCTGGAGCCGGCCCAGAACCGCTTGCACTGAGTCGTCGTCGGTGTCGGCCGATCCCGGTCGGCGAAGTCGGAACGGCACCTCGAGTCGTCCTCCGTCCCTCGAACGGATTCGGGGTTCGGGGGTGCACCTCGGCAGACGAAGATCAAGACACCCGGTGGCCATGTCACAGGCCCGGCGTAAGTTCGAGCCATGAGCGGATTCACCGGCTTCCCGCTGGCGGGACTTGATTTCTACGAAGACCTAGAGGCCGATAACTCGAAGACGTTCTGGAACGCGCACAAGAGTGTCTACGACGAGTCGGTGCGCGCGCCGATGGTCGCGCTCACCGCGCAGCTCGAACCCGATTTCGGCACGGCGAAGATCTTCCGTCCCTATCGTGACGTGCGATTCTCCAAGGACAAGTTGCCATATAAGACCGCGCAGGGCGCGGTGGTCGGCACCGCGCCGGGCACCGGGTGGTACGTGCAGATCGGTGCGGCCGGGCTGTTCGTCGGGGGCGGGTTCTACTCGGGTACCCCCGCTCAGATCGCCCAGTTGCGCACCACCATCGATGACGACGTGCGTGGCGCGGAACTGGAGGCGATCCTGGCGAAACTACGCAAGGCCGGGTTCACCATCGGCGGTGACACACTGAAGACCAAGCCCAAAGGGTACGAGGCCGACCACCCGCGGATCGGCCTGCTGCGCCACAAGTCCATCACCTGCTCGAAGGAGTTCGGCGCGCCCGACTGGCTGCCCACCGCCCGTACCGCCACGGAGGTTCGCAAGTCCTGGGAAACCATGCGGCCGTTCATCGAATGGCTGACCGCGGTGGTCGGGCCGACGGGATAGTCGCCCCGGCCCTCACGCGTGCTGCTCGGACCGGGGCGGGACTCATCGCTGATTTCACGCAGTAGAGCGCGATTCGTTTTCAGTACTTCACCTGTCGTGTCGAGGCGGGTAGCGGATCAGACTCGCCCGGCGAGGACCAGTGCGAAACGGTCGTCCGGATCGGTCCACACCTGTCCGGTCCGGAACCCCGCGTCGGTGAGTTCCGCCTGCAAACCGTCGACCCGGAATTTCGCCGAGATCTCGGTGCGCATCTGCTCGCCTCGGGCGAATTCAACGGTCAGATCCAGTTCCCGCACCCGCACCGTCATATCCTCGGTGGCCGCGAGCCGCATTTCGATCCACTCGTTGTCGGCGTCCCACACGGCGATATGGTCGAATTTCTCCGGTACGAAATCGGCGTCGAGGCGACTGTTCAAAACGTGCAGCACATTCCGGTTGAATTCCGCGGTGACTCCGGCCGCGTCGTCGTAGGCGGGCACCAGGACCGCCGGATCGGTCACCAGTCCCGCGCCGATCAGCAACTGTTCGCCCGGTTCCAGCACCTCGTGGATGCCCGCGAGGAATTCGGCGCGTTCGGCCGGGACGAGATTGCCGATGGTGCCGCCGAGGAAGGCGATCATGCGACGTCCGCCCCGCGGCAGGTTGTGCAGGGTTTCGGTGAAGTCACTGACCACACCGTGCACGGCCAGGGCCGGGAATTCGGCCGCGACCTCGTCGGCCGCTGCCCGCAATGCGGAGGATGAGACATCCTGGGGCACATACGTTTTGAGAGGCCCTTCGGTGGTCAACGCGGTCAGCAACAGCCGGGTCTTCGCGGCCGAGCCGGAGCCCAGTTCCACCAGCACTTCGGCGCGGGCGCCGCGCGCGATCTCGCCGACCACCCGTTCGAGCAGGGCCCGCTCGGTGCGGGTCGGATAGTACTCGGGCAATTCGGTGATCTGCTCGAAGAGTTCGCTGCCTCGGGCGTCGTAGAACCACTTGGGCGGCAGCCATTTCGGGTCCGAGGTCAGGCCGAGGCGTGCGTCGGAGCGCAATGCCGCGGTGAGGTCGTCGTCGGAGAGGTGGATCTCGAGAGTCGGTACGGCGTTCATGGCGCGGGCCTTTCGGGATCGGAAAGCGGTTCGACGGCAAGGTGATCCGGACGAGCGATGACGAGACTGCGGTCCGGGATCGACTGCCAGCGCGGATCGTCGTCGAAGGGTTCGGAGGACAGGATGGCGAAATCCTCGGTGACCAGCGCCGAGAGCGAGTGGTGCCAGGTGGTCGCCCACAGTTGCGCGCCGTCGCCGAGTAGGAAGTTGAGCCTGGCGTCGGGGGTGTGGGCCACGACCGCGGCGACCAACAGTCGCAGCGCCGCGGGGGCGGCCGACCAGGCGCCGTCCGGTACATCGGTGGCGAGCAATCCGCGCAGCAGCACCCACAGCGTCGCGGTGTCGGTGGCCGATTCGGCCTCCAGCAGCGCGGCGGGATCGAACAGGCCGCCGGCGCCGAGTTCGGTCGCGGTGACGGAGAACTCGGTGGCGACCGAGGTCAGCACCGATCGCCAATCCGGTACGACACCGTTGTGGCTGAAGGCCCAGCGGCCGTGCGTGAACGGGGCGCAGGCCGACCGTTCCACCGGCATCCCGACGGTGGCCGAACGCACCGCGCCGAGTACCGCCCACGATTCCAGCTGCGGCAGAACCTCTTCCACCGCGGGATCGGTCCAGATCGGGGCCGGATTGCGGTAGCGGCTCACCGTGACCGTGCCGTCGGAATCCCCGCGCCACCACGCCACGCCGAAACCGTCGGCGTTGATGGTGCCGCCGCGGCGCATATCGCGCGGCGCCCACGCCTGGGTGCGCAGGGAATGCTCGCCGAGCGTGAGCATGTCGCCGACGCGCACCGGCGGACCGACGTAGCCGAGATGTCTGCACATCAACGTCGCGCCGGACGCAGGTCACGGGCCAGCCGGAACCCCGCGAAGATCTGCCGCCGGATCGGATGATCCCAGTTGCGGAAGGTGCCGCGGCAGGCCACCGGATCGGTGCCGAACGATCCGCCGCGCAGTACCCGGTAGTCGCCGCCGAAGAAGACATCGGAGTATTCCGCGTACGGGAAGGCGCGAAAACCCGGATAGGGCTCGAAACCGGATGCGGTCCACTCCCATACGTCTCCGATGAGCTGATGCACACCAGCCGGGGACGCGCCCTTCGGATACGCGCCGACATCGGCGGGCTCGAGATGGCGCTGACCGAGATTCGCGGTGTCGGCGTCGGGTTCGGTGTCACCCCACGGATACCGGCGGGTGCGGCCGGTCGTCGGGTCGAAGCGGGCGGCTTTCTCCCATTCCGCCTCGGTCGGCAGTCGTTTGCCCGCCCACCGCGCGTAGGCCTGCGCTTCGAACCAGCAGACGTGCACCACCGGTTGACGCGGACGCAGGGGGGCCATCACCCCGAAGACGCGATGCCACCACTGCCCTGCCGGGTCGCGCTCCCAGAACTGGGGTGCGACCAATCCGGCCTCCTGCCGATGCGACCATCCGCGCTCGGACCACAGTTCCGGGCGGGTATAACCGCCGTCCTCGATGAAGGCCGCGTACTGCTCGTTGGTGATCGGGGCGGCGTCGATGGCGAACGCGGGAACGTGCACCGGATGGGCGGGACGCTCGTTGTCCAATGCCCACGGGTCGGTGGAGGTGCCCATCGTGAACGCGCCGGCGGGAATGATCACCTCGCCGTCGACCGGCGTGACAGCCGACGGCGCTGCCGGGGCGGACAGCACCGCCGGACCCGTGCGCAGTTGGTGGGTGGCCAGCATCGTCTCGTCGTGCTGCTGCTCGTGCTGGGCGATCATCCCGAAGGCGAAACCGTCGTCGACCAGGGGATCACCGCGCAGTGCGCTGCGCTCGAGTACCTCGAACACCTTGTCGCGCACCGTGCCGACATATTCGCGCGCCTGGGCCGGATCGAGTAATGGAAGCTCCGGCCGGTTGGCCCTGGCGTGTTTGAACGCGTCGTAGAGCTCATCGATATCCGCGCGGACCGGCTCCCGGCCACCGACGTCGCGGACCAGCCACAACTCCTCCTGATTACCGATATGCGCGAGATCCCAGACGAGCGGGCTCATCAGCCGCGAATGCTGGGCCACCAGTTCGGCTTCGTCCATGACATCGGTGAGGCCGAGGGTGCGGGCGCGGGCCCGCGCGAGTGCCGAGGCGATTCTGTCGCGCAATCGCTCGACGTCGGAATTATCGGTGGCGGCGGAAAACTGGGTGGTCACGAGACTCTCCGAGGGTAGGTCGGCGCGAACGGGTGGGCGGACGCGGCTTGCGGCGGCTCGCGCTGATATCCGGCGCGGATCGCTCCGCTCACGAACTCGCTCCGACCCGATCTCCGGTCGGCGTGCGCCCCGCGTGGCAGCGTTTCGCGGCGGTGTGGAGTTCGGTCGCCGCGGCCGGGGTGGCCGCGTGTGCGGCGGCGAGGGCGAGAACATCGGCCGCGACGTCGCGGATCTGAGGATCGGCCAAGCCGTGCTTGGCCGCGTCGACCCAGCGGCCGGTCAACGGAGCGGCGAGTGCGGTCGCCTCGGCGACGACCTCTGGGGCCGAAAGCAGCGCGTCGACGGCGTGGATCGGCACGGTCCACACATGGTCGGGCTGGGCGTCGAGGTAGCGGATCTCCAGATGCCCCGAGGCCCGTACCGGCGGGAACAGCGTGGTCAAGTGGTAGTCGAGGTCGGCGAGGCCGGGCCTGCGGCCGATCTCTTCGTCGAGTGCGCCGCCGAGCCAGTCGGCGAAGGTCGCGCACGGTGGCGCCGCCCAGTTGTCGCTCGAACCGTTGGCGCTGCCCTCGGGGCGGCGCACACACAGCAGGGGTACGTCCAGGGCCCAGCGACCGTAGGAGGCGATGGGATCGGACCAGTCCTCGGCGGGCGGGCGGGTGCGTGCGTTGTCCAGCCGGAGCCAGGTGCGCATGCGCTGCGAGGCCCATGCCCCCGCGGGCGCGCCGTTCAGGGCGGGGGAGCGGGCGAAGGCGGCCAGCAGCGCCGGGCCGATGACATGGGTCGCGGTCCAGCGCGCGGCGACTTCGGCGGCATCGGCGCCCGCGTCCACGCTGACCTGGGTGGCCGCGGTATTGCACATCATGAGCCGGCCGAAGGGGCCGATGCCGCCGAAGGATTTCTCCATGGCGCGATAGCGCGGCAGCGGCAGCAGACGTTCGGGATGGCGGTCCGCGTCGGCGGCGGCGGATATCGCGTGGATCGACTGGGATCCGAGTAGTTCGCGCAGCAGCCCGGCGTCCTCGCTCAGGCGCGCGCACAATTCGGCGGCGGTAGCGAAGGGGGCGCTGGAGAGTTCGATCTGACCGCCGGGTTCCATGGTGACCCGGCTGCCCCCCGGCAGCGAGACGGCCGGCGAATCGGGGGCGATGGACCGCGGTGCGTAGGGTCCGAGTGCAGTAGCCAGTGCAGCCAACTGCGGGCGTGGGGCGGCTGTCGAGCCTGACGCCGGACACTCACCCTGCACGGTGAGCCACTCGAGTTCGGCGCCGATCAGCGTCGGTGGACCCAATTTGAAACAGACGCCCCCGACATAGGCCTCGGCCGCGGCACGCGAGGACAGTTCCTCCGACGCGGGGGCGGAGCCTGCCGATTCCGGATGCTCGAGTGTGACCGCCATGCCAACCTCCACCGTGAGTTCCTGCGCGGGCCGGACCCCGGTCCAACGCCGCATGTTCTTGTCGCGTGGCTCGTGTTGCCTGGTTCGAGCGCGGTCTTGTAGTTCCGTATCGCACTGTTGCGAGCGTTTATTCCCCGCATCGGGTCAATCCAGCCTAGCGAGCGGCACTGACAGGTAGGGCGAGAAGAAACCGACGATTGGGTGACGGACTCGGCCCCGGGCCGTGGCGATCGTCACCCGCTAGGGTCGATCACATGTTTGACGTGAGGCGTGCGCGGGCCGACACCCCCGCTTACGATTCGGACACGGGGATGGTCTTCCTCGACAGCGCCGGATCCTCGTTACCCCCGCGGGTCGTGGTCGACACCGTCATCGGACATCTGCGTCGGGAGGCCGCGATCGGCGGTTACCGGGCGGCGAGCGAACGTCTTCCCGATCTCACCGCGGTGAAGACGGCGATCGGCGAATTGATCAACGCCGCGCCCGGCAGCATCGCGCTCAGCGACAGCGCCACCCGGTCCTGGGCGGATTTCTTCTACTCGGTGCCGCTCGGGCCGGGCGATCGCGTCCTGATCTCGGGCTCGGACTACGCGAGCAATGCCATCGCGGCCCTGCAGCGGGCCCGTTCGGTCGGCGCCGCGGTCGAACGGATACCGAGCGACGGCAGCGGTCAGCTAGACCTCGACGCCTTCGAGAAGATCGTCGACGAGCGGGTGAAGCTGGTGTCGGTGCTGCACGCGCCGACCAACGGCGGTCTGGTCAATCCGGCCGCCGAGGCGACGAGGATCGCCCATTCCGCGGGTGCCCTTGTGCTGCTCGACGCCTGCCAGTCGGCCGGGCAGATTCCGCTCGACGTCGCCGAGCTCGGCGTCGACGCCCTGTCGGTCACCGGGCGCAAATGGCTGCGTGGCCCGCGCGGCACCGGATTCCTCTACGTGCGGCCCGAACTCGCCGCCACGATGCAGCCGCAGCGGCTCGACCTGCACGGCGCCCGGTGGATCGGCCCGGACGATTTCCAGCTGGCCGACGACGCGTCGCGCTTCGAATTCTGGGAATGCGATGTCGCGGCCCGCCTCGGTCTCGGGGCCGCGGTGCGATACCTGCTCGAACTCGGGCCCG
The DNA here is from genome assembly GCF_040606855.1 of Nocardia sp. NPDC005366. Lineage (NCBI taxonomy): Bacteria > Bacillati > Actinomycetota > Actinomycetes > Mycobacteriales > Nocardiaceae > Nocardia > Nocardia sp. NPDC005366. The sequence goes on along the minus strand of NZ_JBEXFQ010000021.1, from coordinate 34,469 downwards.
ACGACGTCTACGCGGCCATCGCGGCCCGCGCCGAACATCTGCGCAAGGCGTTGCCGCAGATTTCCGGGGTCACGGTGCGTGATCTCGGTATCAGGCACAGCGGCATCGTCTCCTTCACCGTCGACGGCATCGATCCGCTCGCCGTGCGGGATCGGCTCGCCGACCAGGACATCACCGTGACGGTCAGCCACGCGAGTTCCACGCTGCTGGATATGACCGATCGCGGCCTCGCCTCGGTGGTACGCGCCTCGCCGCACTGCTTCGTCGGCTTCGACGAACTCGACCGCTTCGTCGCGGCCGTCTCAGCGCTGTAGCGACCGTGTCGCCGCGCGAACTCGTCGTTCTCGGCACCGCGAGCCAGGTGCCGACCAAAACGCGTAATCACAACGGCTACCTCCTGCGCTGGGGTGCGGAGGGCGTGCTGTTCGACCCCGGTGAGGGCACCCAGCGGCAGATGACCTACGCGGGTGTCTCGGCGACCGATATCACCCGGATCGCGCTCACCCATTTCCACGGCGATCACTGCCTGGGCCTGCCGGGGATCGTCCAGCGCATCAACCTGGACCGGGTGCCGCATCCGGTGGACGTGTACTACCCGGCCTCGGGTGAGGTGTACTTCCAGCGGCTGGTCAATGCCACCGCCTACCACAGGACCGTCGATCTGCGCCCGCATCCCATCGCGGACCGGGGACAGTTGGAGGCCCCAGGCGCACCGTTCACCGTCTCGGCGGTGCCGCTGTCGCATCCGGTGGAGGCGTTCGGTTACCGGATCACCGCACCGGACGGCTTCCGGATGTCGCCACGACGATTGCGGGAGTTGGGTCTGCGCGGTCCCGTCGTCGGGGAGTTGCGGCGCTCGGGCGCGGTCGAACACAACGGGCGCACCATCACCCTCGCGGAAGTGGGCGAGCCACGGCCAGGACAGAGCATGGCCTTCGTCATGGATACCAGACTGTGTGACGGCGTCCACGAATTGGCCTCCGGCGTCGACCTTCTCGTCATCGAGGCGACCTTCCTGGAATCGGAGGCCGACCTCGCCGCCGAACACGGTCACCTCACCGCCGCCCAAGCCGCCCGGGTGGCCGCCGACGCGGGGGTGCGCACCCTTGCCCTCACCCACTTCTCCCAGCGCTATCGCACGCTCGACGGTCACCGGGCCGAAGCCGAACGTCATTTCTCCGGCGAGATCGTCATCGCCGAGGACTTGTCGCGTATCCCTTTCCCGCCCCGCCTGTGAATACCGTTCAGGGCAAACGCAATTCGATCACCCGAGCCGACCGGAGCGGGTCGTCGTCACCACGGGCGCTCCCGTGGTTCCCGTCGTGCGGTCCGGCACCGATCGCGTCAACCCGCGTGGTAGCCGCCGCTGGCGTTTCGCGAAGGCGCGCGTCAGAGATCCCGGCGCGGCACCCCGGTCGTGACCGGCGGGTATGGCGAAGGGGTTAACGTAGGGGCTGTTCAGCGGGATAGTTGGAACAGGCCGGGTGCTCGGCCCGTTTCACACGGAGGAGTCCGAACGTTGAGCAGGTTCACCGATGAGATGTACGCGACCGCGCGCAGCTCCGACCGCGGTCTGGTAACCGGGGAACCGGATGCGCCGCGGCGCGCGACCTGGGGCGAGATCCACGGGATCGCCCGGCGGATGGCAGGCGGACTCGCGGCGGCCGGAATAGGACCGGGCGACGCGGTCGGGGTGCTGGCGGGTATGCCCGTCGATATCGCTCCGGCGTGCCAGGCCGTCTGGATGCGCGGTGCGTCGATCACCATGCTGCATCAGCCGACGCCGCGCACCGATCTGATGGTCTGGGCCCGCGATACCGAAACCGTACTGCGGATGATCGAGGCGCGCGCGGTCGTGCTCGGCGCCCCGTTCGATGCGGCCGAACCGCTGCTGCGCGAACGCGGGATCACGGTGGTGCGCATCGACGAGTTGCGTGCGGGCGACGAGATCGATCCGGTGCCGACCGACGAAAACGATATCGCCCTACAGCAATTGACATCGGGGTCGACCGGTTCGCCCAAGGCCGTGCAGATCACCCACGGGAACTTCTTCGTCAACGCCTACGCGATGTTCGACCGGGTCAAATTCCAGCTGGACAGCGATGTCATGATCAGCTGGCTGCCGCTTTTCCACGATATGGGCATGGTCGGGTTCCTCAGCGTGCCGATGCAGTTGGGCGCCGAAGTGGTGTGCATAACGCCGATCGACTTCCTGACGCGCCCGCTGCTGTGGGCCGAGCTGATCGACAAGTATCGCGGAACAGTCACCGCCGCACCGAATTTCGCCTACTCGCTGCTTGCTCGCAGGCTGCGGCAGGCCCCCGACGGCGCATTGGATCTGAGCTGTGTGCGCTATATGTGGAACGGCGCCGAACCGGTGGACCCCGACACCATGGACGCGCTCGCCGCCGCGGGCGAGCGCTTCGGACTCAACCCGATGGCGCTGACCCCCGTCTACGGCATGGCCGAGACCACGCTGGCCGTTTCGGTACCGGACCCGGGGTACGGGCAGGTGCTCGACGTCGTCGACGCCGACCTGCTCGAAGCCCTCGGTAAGGCCGTGCCGGTGCACGACACCAACGGCCATCACGGCACGGTGCGCCGACTGCCGACTCTCGGCTACCTCGTCGACCACCTCGAAGGCCGCGTCGTCGACGGCGAAAGGCAGTCGCTGCCCGCTCGATCCGTCGGCGTCATCGAATTGCGCGGTCCCGCGGTAACTTCCGGTTACGTCACGGTCGAAGGTTTCCGCTCGGCCCAGGACGCGGACGGATGGCTCGACACCGGCGACATCGGCTACTTCACCGACGAGGGTCTCGTCGTGGTGTGCGGGCGGATCAAGGACGTCATCATCATGGGCGGCCGCAATATCTACCCCACCGATATCGAGCGCGCGGCCATGCGGGTGGCAGGCGTTCGCGCGGGCAACGCGGTCGCGGTTCGCCTCGACGCGGGACAGAAACGCGAGAGTTTCGCGGTGGTGGTTGAGTCCAACGATCACGAGAACGCCGACGAGGTCAAGCGCATCGAGCGCGACATCGTGCACACGGTGTTCTCCGAGGTCGGCGTGCGCCCGCGCACCGTCGCGGTGCTCGGTCCCGGTGCGCTGCCCAAGACGTCGTCGGGCAAACTGCGGCGCGCCGCGACAGCGGCCCACCTACGGTGAGGTGGGCCGCGTAGCGGTGTTCGGTGCGCGCGTCGGCTCCGGGCGGTCCGCGCGGACATTCCTCTGCCCGAACGCGGGATTCCCGCGCTCGCCGCACCGGAATGTCCGCCCGGACCGGTACCCGCTTCGTGCTACCGGTTGTAGACGATCAGCCCGATGACCAACCCGAGTATCAACGCGATCGCCGAGGCGAGGGCGGCCCATTTGCCGTATTTCTCCCCTTTGTTGTTCGCCATGTAGCCGAAGACGATGCCCGCCGGGCCGAAGAGGATGGGGCACAGCAACAGGGCGAGTGCCGCGCAGATGAAGCCGATGACGGTCAGCATCGGCGGGCCAGGGGTGCTCGGGGCCGGGTCGAACGGCTCGTGGTGCGGCGGAGCCGGATATCCGGTCGGCTCCGGGTCGGGAATGTCGCCGGGTTGCCGCGGTGTGGTCATAGCGCCTTCCGCTCGGTTCGGTCGCTCGCCGATGACTACCTACAGATCGGTGTCTTTCACGATCTCGATCGCGGCAGCCTCGGCGGGGCGGTCGTCACGCGCCTCCTCCTCGGCCCGGTCGCCCCTGGCCGACTCCTGCTCGAGTTCGTCACCGATCCCGAGCCTGCCGTCGTCTTCGTTCTCCCGGTAGCGGATGCGCAGATCGTCCGGCGGATCCTCGATGTTTCGCTCGTACTCGCGGATCTCGTCGGCCTGGTCGTCGTCGCCCATATTCATATCCAACGGTTCACGGTCCATGCTGGACAGTATTCCCGGATCCGGCCAAGACAACGCGAATCGGACGTGGAATTCGCGCGAGCCGGGTCAGGTGCGGTTGATTCCCATGATGCCGACGAACGCCACGACCAGCACGATCGCCAGGGCGAGGACGACGCCGTTGACGATCGCGGCCCACTTGCCCAGTGGCTCGCCTTTCGCGTGGCCGACCAGGCCGAGGATGAGGCCGGTCGGCGCGGTGACGATAACCGGGACGACGCACAGCAGGAAGCTCGCCGCGGTGAGTCCGAGGCAGACGAAACTGGCGATCGACCACGCCTGGACGGGCGCGGCTGGTTGCCCGTAGGACGAATACGGCTGGTAGACGGGGACGCCGTACTGCTGAGGGTAGCCACCCTGCGGATAGCCGGGCTGCGGCGGATAGCCGTGCTGCGGCGGGTAGCCCGGCTGAAGACGAGGCGCCCCGGGTAGCTGCTGATAACCCGGCTGCGGGTAGGCGGTCTCCGGTTGCCGCGAGTAGGTCGGGTAACTCGGGGGAGCCGGTGGCACATCGGTCGCGGGGTAGGAAGGATAACCCCCGGGCGGCGTGAATTGCGGTATCCCGGCATCCGAGGGCCGCGCCGCTGGTATCGCGGGCCCCTCTGGGGCGGCAGCGGGCCGGTAGATCTGGGTTTCGGCGACTCTGGCCGGATCGTCGGTGCTGTCCTGCGCCTTCTCCGGATTCACACTTGGTTGCGGTTCCCGCGGTGTCGTCATGGTGATCCCCCTCCTGATGATCCGATGCCCCCACCGATGAGCAGCACGGGCGTACGGCGATGTCACAGCGTTATCGCCTGCCGAAGCCCCCGCGTAACGCCGACGGCGGCCCGGACCGGAGTCCGAGCCGCCGCCTACTGACGTCGGATTACGCGTTACCGTTGAAAAGGCCGGTGACGGAACCGTTTTCGAAGACCTCGCGAATGGTGCGGGCCAGCAGCGGCGCGATGGAAAGCACCGTCAGCTGCGCGAACTTCTTGTCCTCGGTCAGCGGCAGCGTATTGGTCACGACGACCTCTTTCGCGCCGCAGTTCGCGAGCCGTTCCGCGGCCGGATTACTCAGCACGCCGTGGGTCGCGGCGATGACGACGTCACCGGCGCCCGCCTGCTTGAGCACACTGACCGCGCCCGCGATGGTGCCGCCGGTGTCGATCATGTCGTCGATCAGGATGCAGGTGCGGCCCTCGACGTCACCGACCACGCGGTTGGCCTTGATCTGGTTCGGCACCAGCGGGTCGCGGGTCTTGTGGATGAAGGCCAGCGGGGAGCCGCCGAGCGAGTCGGCCCATTTCTCGGCGACGCGCACGCGGCCGGAATCGGGGGAGACCACGGTGATGTGGTCGAGGGTGTAGTTGTTGCGGATGTACTCCGCGAGTTGTACCTGCGCGTGCATATGGTCGACCGGGCCGTCGAAGAAGCCCTGGATCTGATCGGTGTGCAGGTCGACGGTGATGATGCGGTCCGCGCCAGCGGTTTTCAGCAGGTCCGCGACGAGACGGGCCGAGATCGGCTCGCGACCGCGGTGCTTCTTGTCCTGGCGGGCGTAGGGGTAGAACGGCAGGACCGCGGTGATCCGCTTGGCCGAACCGCGCTTGAGCGCGTCGATCATGATGAGCTGTTCCATCAGCCACTGGTTCAGCGGTGCCGGAAAGCTTTGCAGCACGAAGGCATCCGAGCCGCGAACGGACTCCTCGAACCGGACGAAGATCTCGCCGTTGGCGAAATCACGTGCGGTCTGGGGGGTGACGTGGACATCGAGTTCCTTGGCGACCTGCTCGGCCAGCTCAGGATGAGCGCGTCCCGAGAAGAGCATCAGGTTCTTCTGGTTGTCGATCCATGACGCGGTCACTACTGTTTGCCATCCTTTTGCTCTATAACCTGACTCGACATCTCATCGGCCGCAGACATTGCCGCGGCCGCCGCGCGCGCCGCGTCCGTCCCTGGACGGTGGCGCTGTACCCAGCCCTCGATATTCTTCTGCGGTCCACCGGACACCGCGAGTGCCCCGGGTGGAACGCTTCTCCGCAGTACAGTACCCGCCGCCGTATACGCGCCGTCACCCACGGTCACCGGCGCGACGAACATGGTGTCGCTTCCCGTGCGCACATGCGAGCCGACGACGGTGTGGTGTTTGCGCACACCGTCGTAGTTGACGAACACGCTGGACGCGCCGATGTTGCTGTGTTCACCGATGGTCGCGTCGCCGACATAGGTGAGGTGTGGCACCTTCGAATGCGCGCCGATGGACGCGTTCTTGGTCTCGACGAAAGCGCCGAGTTTGCCGGATTCGCCGACCACGGTCCCGGGGCGCAGGTAGGAGAACGGGCCGATGGTCGCACCGGCCCCGATCGAGGCTCCCTCGCCGTGGCTGCGCACGACCTTCGCGCCGTCGCCGACGAGCACGTCGGTCAGCGTACTGTCCGGCCCTACCTCGGCGTCCTCGCCGATGACGGTGTTGCCGAGCAGTTGGACACCGGGGCGGAGCACCGCGTCCCTGCCGATCTGCACGCCGATGTCCACCCAGGTGCTCGCCGGATCGATGACGGTGACGCCCGCGCGCATATGCCGTTCGAGGATGTAGCGATTGAGCGTGCGGGTCGCCTGCGACAGCTGCACCCGGTCGTTGACGCCGGTCACCTTGGCCGCGTCGATCAGACGCGCGCCGTGTACGGGATGACCGGCCTCGCGGGCCAACCGCAACACGTCGGTCAGGTACAGCTCGTGCTGGGCGTTGGCGGTGGAGAGCCTGCCGATCATGGCGCGAAGCACCGCCGCGTCGAAGGCGTACACACCGGAGTTGACCTCGGTGAGCGCGCTCTGCTCCGGTGTCGCGTCGGCATGTTCGACGATCTCGATGACCTGCCCGTCCGCGTCGCGCACGATGCGTCCGTAGCCGTTGGGATCCTCGGGAACGAAGGTCAGCACGGTCACCGCGGACCGTTCGGAATAGCTGCGGTGCTCATCGAGCAGCGCGCCGAGGGTGTGGCCGTCGAGCAACGGCACATCGGCGGAAGTGACGAGCAGATCACCGGTGAAATCGGCGGGCAGCGCATCCAGCGCGCACCGGACCGCGTGGCCGGTGCCGAGCTGTTCTTCCTGGATAGCGAGACTGATCTCGCGGCCGAGATCGGCGCCGGCGGCGTTCGCTGCGGCGCCGACCTGGTCCCGGTCGTGGCCGATCACGGTGATGAGATAGGCGGGGTCGATCTCGTTCGCCGCATGCAGCGCGTGCGCGAGCATGCTTCGACCGGCCAGCGAATGCAGCACCTTGGGGGTCTTCGACCGCATTCGAGTTCCGGCTCCGGCTGCGAGAACGACGACGGCGGTCTGCTGTGGCATGGATCTCCCTCGGCTGCCTGTCATTCGTGCTTCGGCGGCTTCGTTCTCGGTCAGCGCTGTGTGCTTGTGGTCCGCGTATTCGTGGTCCGCGATCGTGCGCGGCCAACGATAGGCCATCGTGCCGGTGTGCTCCGCCGCCAGGACTCGAACCTGAACTATCTGAACCAAAATCAGAGGTGCTGCCATTACACTACGGCGGATCGTCACACCGGCGGATCGGGAAACCCGCCGCTGTGCCCGCGGCACGGCATGAATCCTCGCATGAGACCCCGCCCTACGTCGAGCTAGCCCTTCTGCCCGCGGTTTTTGCCGTCCCGCGCGCCTACGAGGGCGGGCGATCGGGCAATCCGGCGCACTCCGGCCGCCGCGCGAGATCGGCCGCCGCCTTTCGACGAGTCCGCGGGTCGGCGCGGCGGCGAACAGAGCTGTCTGGAACAGTTGTGGCGGACCGGTAAATGTCCGTGCAGGGAGGCAAACGATGCGCACGACACACTTCCCCACGCAACGACCGACCCCGCACGGCCATGGGTAATCCGCGAGGATCCTCCAGGAGCCGGCCCGCCGCCAAGCGATCGGCGGGGAGGGAACCCGTCGAGACGCCGCCGACCGGCGACAAACTGCGCAGGGGCGCGTCGCCGTCGCGTCCGCGGATGACGGGGACGCAGCGGCGGCAGCAGCTGATCGAGATAGGTCGTGCGCTGTTCGCCGAACGCGGCTACGAAGCGACCTCGATCGAGGAGATCGCGCAGCGCGCCCAAGTCTCCAAACCCGTAGTGTACGAACACTTCGGGGGCAAGGAAGGTCTCTACGCGGTGGTCGTCGACCGCGAGATGTCGATGCTGCTGGACATGATCACCTCCTCGCTCACCAGGAACCGGTCGCGGGTGCGCCTCGAACAGGTCGCGCTCGCGCTGCTGACCTACATCGAGGAACGCACCGACGGATTTCGAATCCTGGTGCGCGACCAGCCCGCCGCGACCGACGACGGTCGCTACTCCAGCCTGCTCAACGAGGCCGTGAACCAGGTGGCGCACATACTCGCCGGAGATTTCGAGCGCCGCGAACTCGACACGAGCCTGGCCACGCTGTACGCGCAGGCTCTGGTCGGTATGGTGTCCACCGCCGCGACCTGGTGGCTGGACGAGCGGACACCGTCCAAAGAGGTTGTGGCAGCCCATTTGGTGAACCTCTGCTGGAACGGATTGAGCCACCTGGAGGCCGATCCCCAACTGAACTCGGAGTGGCCGACGGCCACCACCGACTGACTCGGGTGGTAACCAGCGAATTGCGATGGAGGCCCGGCTGAATGCTCGAATTGGTTACCGGGCGTACACCTGGTGGTACGGTTCACGCATCCTCTGGGTGCTGTTCGGGCGGTGTATCGGTCTACTTCGGGATGTCGGTCTACTTCAGGATGGCTGGGTTCAAGAATGACAGGCGGATCTGATGGCTAGGCAAGCGCGCGCGGAAATCACCCGCGACTCCGTCCTTGCGGGCGCTGCCGATGTCTTTCTTCGCTTGGGGTATGCGAATGCAAGCCTCAGCGAGATCATCGCGCAATCGAACGTGACCAAGGGCGCCTTGTACTTTCACTTCGGTTCGAAGGAAGAACTCGCACGCGCGGTGGTCGACCAGGGCAACGAGCGCCTGGTCAGTTCGTGCCAGGGATTCTTCGATCCCCGGGTGCCCGCGCTAGAGGCATGTATCGGCATCACCTACGTGGTAGCCGACCTATCCATGAACGACCCCATGGTCGGCGCGATGCTCAAACTGACGCACCAGATCGGCGACTACCGCGGCGCCCAAGGCGACAACATCGCCAAGACGTGGGGCGACACCTACCGCGTGCTCGCCGAACGTGCCATCGCCCAAGGCGATCTGGAACCCGACCTCGACCCCGAGGTCGTCGGCATGCTACTGCAGGAAGTCACCGCGGGCGTGCACATCGTCGCCGTCGGCACCGACTCCATCGACCAGATGGCCACCCGCATGGAACGCGCGTGGTATTTCCTGCTGCCGTCCGTCGTACCGGGCGAGAAGCTCTCGTACTTCCGCGAATTCGCCGCGCGCAGGCTCCGCCGCTACGTGCCGTGACATTTTGCCGCGCCTGCGGCGCGGCGGTTCTCGGCCCTCATGTCTCGCCGCCGAGCGGTCGAGACTCGCGACTTCGTCGCATGCGCTTCGACCGCTCGGCAGCGAGACGGCCGAGAACGGTCGCTCGTAAGACTCGCTCCGTGCGGGGCTGGGAGTACGGGGCCGACAGTGCGGGGCCGGGTGTGTGGGGCCGGGTGTGCGGAGTCGGGAGTGGGGCCGGGTTGGTCAGGGGGTGTCCGACGGCATCGTCCCTACCGCCTGTACCGGCGGTAGGGGTGATCAGGGTGTCGGTCGTGGTGTTTAGACTCAGTTGGCTGTTCTGAACCACCGCCTGAGCTCAGGAGTCGTGATGCCCACCCACCGTCCACCCCTCGCTGGACTGGCCGCGGTGGCCGGTGCCGACGCCGCCTTACGGACCGTTGCCGACCTGGTGGGGAAGTCTTCGGTCGAACTCGTCGCGCCGTCGGCGGCGCGACCGTTCGTCTCCTCGACCATCGCGGCCAAACGGCCGCTCGTTGTGGTGACGGCCACCGGGCGCGAGGCCGATGACCTGACCGTCGAGCTGACCGAGATGCTGGGTGCGGCGGTCGCGCAATTCCCCTCCTGGGAGACGCTGCCGCACGAGCGGCTGTCGCCCGGCGCGGACACGGTCGGTCGCAGGCTGGAGGTGCTGCGACGGCTGGCGCATCCGGAGGATTCGGTCTACCCCGTTGCGCTGCGCGTGGTGGTGACGACGGTGCGGTCGCTGATGCAGCCGATGGCGGCGGGACTCGGTGATATCGAACCGATCGTGCTGCGGGTCGGCGCGGAATTCGATTTCGACGAATTGCTCACGCGGCTGGTGGAATTCGCCTACACGCGCGTCGACATGGTTGGTAAGCGCGGCGAGTTCGCCGTGCGCGGCGGCATTCTCGACCTGTTCCCGCCGACCGCCGATCATCCGGTTCGCGTGGAGTTCTGGGGTGACGAGGTCACCGAACTGCGGCCGTTCGCGGTGGCGGATCAGCGTTCGCTCGGCGAGGTCGAGGTGGATCTCGTCGTCGCGCCGCCGTGCCGGGAACTGCTGTTGACCGAGGCGGTGCGGGATCGGGCGGGCGCGGCGGCCGTCGACAACGCGGCCGACGCGGCGCTGGTCGAAATGCTGGAGAAACTCGCCGAGGGTATTCCGGTGGACGGGATGGAGGCGCTGCTGCCGGTACTGCAACCCGGCGAGCTGCGGCTATTGACCGAGGTACTGCCCGACGACACCCACCTGCTGCTGTGCGACCCCGAGAAGATCCGCACCCGCGCGGCCGACCTGGTCCGTACCGGCGAGGAATTCCTCGAGGCGTCGTGGACCGCCGCGTCCTTCGGCGGCGCGGCGCCGCTGGGCGGGCACGGGTTGGATCTGGCGGCATCCGGATATCGCGGACTGTCCGAGGTCCACCAGAGCGCGGACCGGCGCGGTCTGTCGTGGTGGACCCTCAGCCCGCTCACCTCGGGTGATCCGGCCGAGGTCGTGCTGCCGTTGCTGGCAGGCCCGACCGCCCGCGGCTCCGAGGAGTTGGTCGCGACGATCTTCGCGTCCCTGCGCGCGCACGTCGCGACCGGGGGACGCGCGGTGGTGGTGGTCGCGGGCCACGGCACCGCCCAGCGGGTGCTGGAACGGCTGGCCGACGCGGAAGTGCCCGCCGGAGTGCTCGACGGCGGTGCGGAGCCGAGTCCCGGGCTGGTCGGTGTGCTGTGCGGTTCTCTGCACGACGGCCTGGTCTTCGACGACGCCGGACTGGTGGTCGTCGCGGAATCCGATCTCACCGGAAACCGGGTCACCGCGCCCGGCGAGGGCAAGCGGCTGCCCGCCAAACGCCGCAATCAGGTGGACCCGCTCGCCCTCAACGCGGGCGATATGGTCGTCCACGATCAGCACGGTATCGGCCGGTTCGTCGAGATGATCGAACGCACCGTCGGCGGGGCCCGCCGCGAATACCTGGTTATCGAATACGCCCCCGGTAAGCGGGGGCAGCCGGGCGACCGGTTGTTCGTGCCGATGGAATCGCTGGATCAGCTCTCCCGCTATGTCGGCGGCGAGCTGCCGAGTCTGTCCAAACTGGGCGGCTCCGACTGGGCCAATACGAAACGCAAGGCGCGCAAGGCGGTTCGCGAGATCGCGGGCGAGCTGGTGCAGCTGTACGCGGCCAGGCAGGCGGCTCCCGGTCACGCCTTCGGCCGGGACACCCCGTGGCAGCAGGAGATGGAGGACGCGTTCGCGTTCACCGAGACGGTCGACCAGATGACCGCCATCGCCGAGGTCAAATCCGATATGGAGAAGCCGGTGCCGATGGACCGCGTGGTCTGCGGTGACGTCGGCTACGGCAAAACCGAGATCGCGGTGCGCGCCGCGTTCAAGGCGGTGCAGGATGGCAAACAGGTGGCCGTGCTGGTACCGACGACCCTGCTGGCTCAGCAGCACTTACAGACCTTCACCGAGCGGGTCGCGGGCTTCCCGGTCACGGTGAAGGGGCTGTCCCGCTTCACCGATGTCGCCGAATCGCGCCAGGTGCTGGAGGGTATGGCCGACGGTTCGGTCGATATCGTGGTCGGCACGCACCGGCTGTTGCAGACCGGCGTGCGCTGGAAGGATCTCGGCCTCGTCGTCGTCGACGAGGAACAGCGGTTCGGCGTCGAGCACAAGGAGCACATCAAGGCGCTGCGCACCCATGTCGACGTGCTGACCATGTCGGCCACCCCGATTCCGCGCACCCTGGAGATGAGTCTGGCCGGCATCCGAGAGATGTCGACCATTCTGACCCCGCCCGAGGAACGCCACCCGGTGCTCACCTACGTCGGCGGCTACAACGACAAGCAGGTCACCGCGGCCGTCCGGCGTGAACTGCTTCGTGACGGGCAGGTTTTCTACGTGCACAACCGGGTTTCCTCGATCGATAAGGCCGCCAAGCGGATTCGCGATCTGGTACCGGAGGCGCGGGTGGTCGTCGCGCACGGCCAGATGCACGAGGACATGCTGGAGCAGACCGTCCAGGGATTCTGGGAACGCGAATTCGACGTGCTGGTGTGCACCACGATCATCGAGACCGGCCTCGACATCTCCAACGCCAACACCCTCATTGTGGAACGTGCTGATGCCCTTGGCCTTTCGCAGTTGCATCAGCTGCGTGGGCGCGTCGGGCGCAGCCGTGAGCGCGGGTATGCCTACTTCCTGTATCCGCCGGAGAAACCGCTCACCGAAACCGCCTACGACCGGCTCGCCACCATCGCGCAGAATTCCGATCTCGGCGCGGGCATGGCGGTCGCCATGAAGGATCTCGAGATCCGCGGCGCGGGAAACGTCCTCGGCGCGGAACAATCCGGCCACGTCGCCGGAGTCGGCTTCGACCTGTACGTGCGACTGGTCGGCGAAGCGGTGGAGGCATACCGGGCCGCGGCCGACGGCAAGCCGATCCTCACCGAGGAGGTCAAGGAGGTCCGCATCGACCTCCCGGTGGACGCGCATATCCCGCCCGACTACATCGCCAGCGATCGGCTCCGCCTCGAGGCGTATCGCAAAATGGCTGCGGCCCAGGATGATTCGGCGCTCGCCCTGGTGGTGGAGGAACTCGTCGACCGGTACGGCGCACTGCCGGTCGAGGTCGGTCGCCTGGTGTCGGTGGCGAAGCTGCGACTGCTCGCGCGCGAGTACGGCGTCACCGAGATCGCGGTGGCCGGAACCACGCTGAAGATTTCGCCGCTGCTGAATCTGCCCGATTCCAAACAACTTCGGCTCAAGCGCATCTATCCCAGCGCGGCGTACAAACCCGCGAGCGGTGTGGTGCAGCTGCCGCTGCCCCGGGTGCAGGACAGCGTGGGCGCTGACCGGGTACGCGACGTCCGACTGCTCCAATTCGTCGCCGATCTGCTGCTGGCCCTGGACGGCAAGGCCAAGGGAGCGGTGGATCTCACCGTGGCGACCGAGGTGGCGGCGAGCTGATGGATGTGGCGGACGAGCCCGCCGGCCCGACGACGCGCACCGATACCGCGGTGGTGGCGGCCGGGCTGGCCGACGCGGTCGAGGTGATGGATCGGCTGTGGAATTTCGGCGGCTGGGAGGTCACCCAGACCCACGACTCCCTGCGCCCGTACCTGCTGGAGGAGACCTACGAACTGCTCGACGCCATCCAGCACGAGGACGCGGAAACCATCAAGGAGGAACTCGGCGACCTGCTGCTGCAGGTTCTCTTCCACTCCCGGATCGCCCAGGCCGCGGGGGAATTCACCGTCGATGACGTCGCCGCCGCCCTCGTCGCCAAACTCGTTAACCGCAGCCCGCATCTGATCGAATCCGGAATCGATCCCACCGCCGACATCGCCGCCAAGATCGCCGCCCAGGAAGCCGCCTGGGAGGAACGCAAATCAGCGGAGAAATCGCGTCGCTCCTGCCTCGACGGTATCGCGATGGCCCAGCCCGCCCTCGCTCTCGCCGAAAAGGTCGTCGCGCGCAGCGCCAGAGCCGGTCTGCCCACCGACCTGATTCCGGACGACCTGCGCGTTGTCCATCTCGGCGGCCCCGACAGCGCCGAGGAACGCCTGCGCAAAGCCACCCTCACCTTCGTCATCGCCATTCGCGCCGCGGAGGATGCCGCCGAAGCGGCACGTGGGGATCGCCGTGCGCTCACTCCGGCCGACTGGCGCGAATACTGGGTGTGACGACACTCCCACCTCGTGGTAGATCGTTAACGCCGGGCGGTCCGACACCGAAGTCACATCTACCCGCAAGCTTGTCGTCACCGTCCGTCGGGAATCCTGTCGGTACGTCTTCGCTATTCTTGCGGGGATTCCCGATGCCAAGGGCGGAGACACCGCCGGGAGGGATGTACGGTCCGGTGCACATCGGCAGAGTCGCGGAGTACCCGCGACCGGATCACGTGTTGTTCCACTTCAGTGACACCCATCTCATCGCGGATGATGGCGACCTCTACGACGCCGTCGACGCCGACCTGCGGCTGCGACAGCTGCTCGACCAGGCTCTGAGTAGTGGTATCCGTCCGACGGCGATCGTCGTCACCGGTGATCTCACCGACCGGGGCGAGCCGGCGGCCTACGACAAACTGCGCCACATCATGGAGCCGTTCGCGCGGCGGGCCCAGGCCCCGATCGTGTGGGTCACCGGCAATCACGACGATCGCGCGGCACTGCGGCAGCGACTGCTCGGCGAATACCCGTCGACCGCGCCGCTGGACCGCGTGCACATGATCGATGGGTTGCGCGTCATCGCCCTCGACACCTCGGTGCCCGGCCACCACTACGGCGAAATCAGCGACGAACAGCTGAGCTGGCTGCGTTCGGTGCTGTCGGAACCGGCCCCGTTCGGCACTGTGCTCGCCATGCACCACCCACCGGTGCCGTGCGTGATCGATCTCGCGGTCACCGTGGAACTGCGCGATCAGCCTCGCCTGGCCGATGTGCTCGACGGCAGCGATGTGCGGGCGATCCTCGCGGGTCATTTGCACTTCTCCACCTACGCCACCTTCGCGGGCATCCCGGTCTCGGTCGCCTCGGCCAGCTGCTACACCCAGGATCTCGGTGTCGAAGTGGGCGGGCTGCGCGGTCGTGACGGCGCACAGGCTTTCAACTACGTGCACATCTACCCCGACACGGTGGTGCATTCAGTGGTGCCGATCGATCGCGGTCCGACCGTCGGCGCTCCGTCGACCCCGGAGGAAGCGGCGGCGACGTTGCGGGAGGCGGGCATCGTGATTCCGCCCGCGGCCCGCATTCCCCACGTCATGCGCAACGCGCAGCCGGCTCAGGAATCGGGTGACGAACCGGTCAGGCCGCGCCCGACTCCGGAATGACGGGGTGGGACAGCGAGTCGATCTGTTCCCACGGAGCCGGGTCGGGGTAGTAGTCCGCGAGGAATTCCGACACGGTGCGCACACGTTCCGTTTCGGCGATCTCGGGAAAACTGCCGTCGTTGAGGCAGAAGAAATCGACGTCGCGCCGTTCGATCAACCCGGTGAGCAGCCCGAGCCCCGCGCGACTCGTCGTGTCCACGTATCGCATCCGCGCCGACTCCTGCGGCACCGCACGCCCGCTGAGCAGGGCGTAGTAGTGGTAGAGCGAGTTGGTGACGGAGATATCGGTCGCGGCGCGGAAGCGGCTCGCCCTGGTGCGCGCGAAATCCTCGGCGAATTCCGCTTCCATCTCGAGGAGTACGCTGCGGCGCAACGGCACCGGGGTGTGTTCCAGATGCCGGGTGATCACATGTCCGAATCGGTCCGCCAGCAGCGCGCGATTCACTCTCGCGGCATTCTCGAAACCGCTGCGGCGCTCGGTGTTGTGGCCGGGTCCGATGCGGGTGTCGGCCTCGATGAACCGGCTGATGCCCGCCGGGGTGAAGAACATGGACGGCCGCGTCGGGCGGGCGAAGAACATGTCGTCGTTGGAGTACAGGAAGTGTTCGCTGAGACCTTCGATGTGCTGGAGCTGGCATTCCACGGCGTGTGAGTTGAAGGTGGGCAACCCGCTGGTCTCGGTGAAGTGGTCGAGTGCGCGTACCACGGTGACCGCCGGATGCTCGGCCAGCCAGGACGGAACGGCGGAGTCGGTGGCGATGAAGATGCGGCGGATCCACGGCGCGTTCTTGTACACCGAGCGAAGGGCGTATTTCAGCTCATCGATCTGGCGGATCCTGGCGTCGGAGTCGTCGCCCTCGCCGACCACGACCTGCGCCAGCATGTCGGCACGGCGCGCGCGGAATTCGGGATCGGACCCGTCGACCCAGGAGAAGACGATGTCGATATCGAAGTCGATGTCGGTCGGATGCGGAGCGAACATATCGGTCAGGGTCGGCCAGGTGCGCTCGAACAGCACGACGTCGGTCTGCGTCACATCGGCGAGATCGAACACGGTGCGGGTCAGCGCGTTCGGACGCGGGCATTCGACGGTGTCGCCGTGGTAGTCCCAGAGTTCGAGCTCGACATGGTGGGCCGGATCGCCGTCGCGGCCGAGCCGAACGACGTTGTCTCGCGTTTCGACGCAGGCGAATCCGGCGGCGAGCGCGGCGGTCAGCACCCGCTGCACCATCGTCCGGTGCGCCGCGTCCGCGGCGAGTACGAGCCGGTGCCCACTGTCGCGCACCAGCAGGAACGGCACCTCGGCCGTGGCCAACTCGCCGCGTAGATACATCAGATCGGCGATCATCGCGTCCGAGACCACGAGGTTACCCGCGGTCGGCCGGGCGACCATATCCACCGTGCGCGATTCCGCTGCTCCCATATCCATCATTTGCTTGTCCCATCCGTCGGGTCGTTCCATCGGAAAGCGCAGGGCACCGCGCCGGATAGCAGCCGACGACCCCGACCGGCGGCAGCCGGTCCGGAGACGCCGCGTCCGGCGCGGTCGCATTCAGGGATGGGGGAGGGTGCTGTAAGGCAAGAACGAATTCGTCGCCGGATGCTCAGACGGGCGGTGAACCATGTCGTTCTCACCTCACTCGTGGACAGACGCTCACACGTCGTGCGGGAAGGTGCTGACGCGTAGGGCCGGGGACGGCCGATGGCGGTGGAATCAGCACACAGACCGGACAATCATCGGCCGGCGGATGGAAGAACTCCTGATGAACAGGGAGTTGCTACGAATGATGCATCGCATTTCGGCGTCCGTCAATCGGAATCGCCTTCGGCGCTCGGAACAGCGTCTGGCCTGCACTCCCGAGGTCATCAGTGTACCCTCTCGGCGATGCCGTATTCGGCGACACCTCCGATACCTCCGATACCTCCGACCGCGGCGGTGCGATCGCCGCGAAGGAGCCGACGGGTCGCGGAGCCTGATAACCACCTGAGATCGGATCGGGCAAATGCCGCACCGTCAGCGGCGAAGGGCCGCAGCGACTTAGACTGCTATCAGCGCGGCACAGCCCGTCGCGCAGCGATCCACGAGGTGAACCACGATGGCAGCCGGAGCGAGCCCGACGCGACAGGACCACTCGACCGATCATCCCGAACTGGACGTGCTACCGGAATGGCCACGCCAAACCATCGCGGTACTGGTCACCACCGATCCAGCGCCCCATGCGATTCCGGTGTCGTGGCCGGTCCGCGCCGGCGACCGGACCATACTCATCAGTCTCAAGTACGATCGCGGTTCACTGGCCCGGCTGAGGGAACGGCCGCCGGTGGCATTGCTGATTCTCGGGGGCGGTAATGTCGCGCTCTGCGCGCGCGGCACCGCTCACGTGATTGCCGAAGAGATGCCCGACGCGCAGGATTACGTCGCGGTGCGTATCGATGTCGAGGTGATCGACGATCATCGGCAGTCGGCGTTCGCGGTCGTCGACGGCATTCAGCGCACCGTCCTCGACGCGAGTGAATTGCATGCGTTGCAGGGCAGGGTCGATACTCTGCGCGAGTGGGCCGGCCATTCCCAGTGATCCGGTTTTCACAACGGGTCGGACACCAAATGGAAACCGGTGCAACAAAAATCGGAACAACGGTAATAATCGTGAAGAAAGGCGGCGCGCACGCGCCGAACGGAAGGGGATCATGAGCGTCACACTGGCCAAGGGCGGAAATGTTTCGCTGTCGAAGCAGGCCCCGAACCTGACCAAGGTCACGGTAGGCCTCGGCTGGGACACCCGCACCACCACCGGGGCGGATTACGACCTCGATGCGAGTGCACTCGCCACCGGTTCGAATCTGAAAGTGCTGTCCGACCAGCATTTCGTCTTCTACAACAATCTGCGTTCGCCGGAAGGCACGATCGAGCACACCGGTGACAACCTCACCGGCGAGGGGGAGGGAGACGACGAGTCGATCAATATCGATCTCGCCGCCACACCCCCGACGATCACCAATATCTTCTTCCCGGTCTCCATCCACGATGCCGACGCGCGCGGCCAGTCCTTCGGTCAGATCCGCAACGCGTTCATCCGGGTCGTCGACTCCGTGTCCGGCTCCGAACTCGCCCGCTACGACCTCACCGAGGACGCGTCCACCGAAACCGCGATGATCTTCGGCGAACTCTACCGCCACGGCGCCGAGTGGAAGTTCCGCGCGATCGGTCAGGGCTACGCGTCCGGGCTGGCGGGGATCGCCCGCGATTACGGGGTCAATATCTGAGTAACCGGTCGGGAAGGCCGGCTCGGCCCCGGTGCCGAGTCGGCCTTCCCGTCGTGTCCGCGTGAAGCCGGCTGTCCTAGTTCTGTTCTCGATCGAGCGTTGTGGCGCGCCGCGCTGTCTCGGTTCCGCCTCGGAACGGAGCGATGATGTGCTGCCCGTACCCGCTCTCGTGCGCTTCGTCGCCGCGTCGCCGTCGTTCGGGCAGGCGGATATTGATGCGTTTGAGCCAGCGGTCGGTGCCGTCGTAACGCGCGGTGAACGGCACCCGGCCGTGCACGGCGACATCATTGTCGACCAGCAGAACCTCACCGGGCCCTAAGGCAGCGGTGCGGCAGACCCGCTCCAGTTCGGCGCTGAGACGGGCGTAGGCACGGCGGAATTCGGGACCGGCGTCGGCGAGCGGGGTATAGGCGGGGTCGTAGCGAAGCGTGGAATCTGCTGTGCTGTCACGGGATTCGCTCCACAGCGTGGGCACCGGGGGGGACGGGTAACGCTGATGGCCGTCGCCGTAGGAGATGTCGGGCAGAATCGGCAGCATCGGTGTGCTGAGCAGCCGACGTTGATTCTCGGTCAGCGTGACCTGTCGCACCGAGGAGATGGTGGTGCCGACACCGTCCGGATTGCGCAGGCACGCCAACATCAGAAGGTTCGCCCGGTGCGGATGGAACGCGTCCTCGGTGTGCGGACTGAGCAGTATCGTGCTGCTCGCACCCGACTGCTCGAATTCGTGTCCTGGGGTCGGCAGGATGTTGTTGACCAGCCTGCCACCCTGCTGGCCGACCCAGCCGAAGGGTTCGCCGACCGCGCGCGCGAGCAGCAGCATGACGACATCGAAGTGGAAGGAATGTGCGCGGCGCCGTCGATCGCCGCTCCATGCGGCAGCCTCACGCCATCCGGGCGGCGTCGGCCCGAATTCGTCGTCGGTGACGGGCAAACGGCTGACGATCGTCGCTCCGGCAGCGCCGGTCGGGGTGCGAAAGGCGTGGCGAATCGCCGCGGGCAGTTCCGAGGTACCGGCATCGATCCGGGCGATGAGCGCCGGATCGGCCAGCGTGCGCGCTCGCGTGCGCGGGTCGCCGGGGCCCGCGTCCAATGAGGTGCAGATCCGATCTGCCAGAGCACGAACCGCCCGCCCGGCCTCCGGTGGCAGTTCACGTCGTTCGATATCGTGTGGGTGAAGCGTCTTACGTTCGGAGAGAACGCTTTTCACCAGGAAGTACCTTCCTTCGTATCGGCCGAACGATGGTGGTGACGATCCGATCTGGGAAGCCTGCGTTTCTCGTTCCCGTGGCGGAGAATGCCCGGGCGAGTCGCGGATGAGAGCGATAGCGCATCAGCGAGGGTACGCGAGAACGGCTCGGCCGGAGCAGATTCGCGGCATCCGTCGGCGCGGCCGGATCCGGGAATGGACGCGGTCTTTCGCGACCGCCTAGATGCGAACTGCCCCAACACATCCTCGCGCTCGGTCGCGGCCCTGCACCGCGCACTCCGTCACCCGGCGGCGAAGCCGGCCTGTGGATAGCGAGCGACACGCGACCCGCCTGTGGATAACTCGGAATGTGTTCCGGCGTTCCCGATCTAATCTCGGTGTGGTGGCCGAAGGTGCCGCCGAAGGGGGAACGTATGCCACAGCACCGGCGCCGAAAATCGCCCACACCGGGCCGAGGATGCCACGCACCGCGCGCGGCGAAGGAGTCCTCGGTCACGATCGGCCGGGGCATCGCCGCGGATCTGGATGATGGAGTGGTGTTCCCGAAGACGTTCGGTGTCATGGCCGCTGCCCTGGTGACCCTGGTGATCGCCGGTTGCGGGGCGGGTCCGGAGCTGCCGCCGATTCCGGAGGGGATCCCGCCGGGGCCCGGCGCGGTGATCCCCGTGATCGATCTGGACGGTCCGGGGCGCACCGCGCTGCAATTGCGGAACTGGGCCTCCGAGCAGTCGGGTACCGGAATTTCCTCCGTCGCGCTGGAGGCATACGGATACGCGGCCGCGGTGATGGGCCGGGCGAAACCCGAATGCGGTATCGGCTGGACCACCATCGCCGGTATCGCCAGCGTGGAGAGCAGGCACGGGACGCATGGCCGTTCCGGTCTGGACGACGATGGAACCGTGCGCCCGCCGATCGTCGGCATCGCACTCGACGGTTCGCCGGGCGTCGCACTGATCCGCGATACCGACGGCGGCGCACTCGACGGCGACGACGTCAACGACCGGGCCGTCGGCCCGCTGCAGTTCATTCCGGAAACCTGGAAGCGCTGGGGCGTCGACGCCAACGGCGACGGTGTGGCCGACCCGCAGAACATCGATGACGCGGCGCTGACGGCGGCCCGATACCTGTGCGCGAGCGGCGGCGACCTCACCTCCGAACCCGGTTGGCAGAAGGCCCTGCTCACCTACAACCAGTCCAACAGCTATTTACTCACCGTCCGCCATCGCGCCGCCGCCTATAGCGTCGGGCGCCGAGTGTGATCCCGCGCGCTCCGCGTAGGGGCGTCCGACTCGACCCGCCGTGCCGGGACCGCACCTGTCGCGTACTGCGATAGGCTCGGCACCGCACGGCCCATCCCGTGATATCCACCGTGCCAGCAGCGAAGGAGTGTCGTTTTCGTGGCCATCATCGAACAGGTCGGAGCTCGCGAGATCCTGGATTCTCGTGGCAACCCCACTGTCGAGGTCGAGATCGCCCTCGACGACGGCACCCTGACCCGGGCGGCGGTGCCGTCGGGCGCCTCCACCGGTGAGCACGAGGCCGTCGAACTACGCGACGGCGGCGATCGCTACCTCGGTAAAGGCGTGCAGAAGGCCGTTGAGGGCGTCCTCGACGAGATCGCTCCCGCCGTCATCGGACTGGACGCGGTCGAGCAGCGCACTGTCGACCAGGTGCTGCTGGATCTGGACGGCACCCCGGATAAATCCCGCCTCGGTGCGAACGCCCTGCTCGGCGTTTCGCTCGCGGTGGCCCGCGCCGCCGCCGAATCCTCGGGCCTCGAGCTGTTCCGCTACCTCGGCGGCCCGAACGCGCACGTCCTGCCCGTCCCGATGATGAACATCCTCAACGGCGGCGCGCACGCCGATACCGGCGTCGACGTCCAGGAGTTCATGGTCGCCCCGATCGGAGCGCCGACCTTCAAGGAGTCGCTGCGCTGGGGCGCGGAGGTCTACCACGCGCTCAAGGCCGTGCTGAAGTCGAAGGGGCTCGCCACCGGGCTCGGCGACGAGGGCGGATTCGCCCCGGATGTCGCCGGTACCAAGGAGGCGCTCGACCTGATCAGCGTCGCCATCGACAAGACCGGCCTCAAACTCGGCACCGATGTCGCGCTCGCGCTCGATGTCGCGGCCACGGAGTTCTACACCGCCGGTAGCGGTTACAAGTTCGAGGGCAGCGTCCGCACCGCCGCCGAGATGGCGCAGTTCTACGCCGACCTGTTGGCCGCCTACCCGCTGGTCTCCATCGAGGATCCGCTGTCGGAGGACGACTGGGACGGTTGGGTCGCGCTCACCGATCAGATCGGCGACAAGGTGCAGCTGGTCGGCGACGACCTGTTCGTCACCAACCCGGAGCGTCTCGAGGAGGGTATCGCCAAGGGTGCGGCCAACGCGTTGCTGGTGAAGGTCAACCAGATCGGCACACTGACCGAGACCCTGGACGCGGTGGAGTTGGCGCACCGCAACGGTTACAAGACCATGATGTCGCACCGATCCGGCGAGACCGAGGACACCACCATCGCCGACCTCGCCGTCGCGGTCGGCAGCGGCCAGATCAAGACCGGCGCGCCGGCGCGCAGCGAGCGTGTCGCCAAGTACAACCAGTTGCTGCGCATCGAGGACGCGCTGGGCGATTCGGCCCGGTACGCCGGGGACGTCGCGTTCCCTCGGTTCGCGTTCGAAGGCTGATCACCGCGGTGCGAACGCCGGGCTCGGAGGTGGTAGCCGACGCCACCGCCGAGGCCGCGTGAGCACCGCAGCACAGGCACAGGGAGCGGTATGACGGAGCGGCGTGCGCGTGGAACCAGTCCGGCCGGACGCGGGGACCGCCGCACGTCGCGAGTCGCCGGATCGCGGCCACGGGCAGGCGCGGATACCGAAACCGCGGCCAGGCCCGCGGCGGCCAAACGGGCCGCGCGCAGGCGGACCGACGCCGACAAGAAGGCGGGCCCACGCAAGATCGCGGCGCGCGGCAACCCGGGGGACAGGCACGAGCGCACGATCCTCGGCCTGCCCACCGGTAAGGCCGTCGTTCTCGCGGCCGTGGTGTGCGCGCTGGCGCTGACCCTGGCCGTGCCGATGCGCACGTATTTCGCCCAGCGGGCCGAGGCGACGGATCTGGCCCAGCAGCGCCAGGAACTGGAGGCCGATCTCGCACGACTGCGCGATCGGCGTGCGCAACAGCGGGATCCGGCCTACATCCGCGCCGAGGCACGCGACCGGTTGCGGCTGGTGATGCCGGGGGAGACGCCCTATATCGTGCAGGTGCCCGGTATCGAGGCCCCGCCCCGCCCCGCGCCGCCCACCCGCTCGAAGGCTCCCGACCCCTGGTACACCGAACTGTGGGAGACCATCTCGCAGCCGCAATCCACTGCCGCGACCGCGCCGATGTCGCCTGCCAGGCCGCAGCCCGCCGCCCCGCCCGCACCGGAAGGACCAAGGTGACCGCACCGACAGACCGCGATCTCGAGATCATCGCCGGACAACTCGGCCGTGCCCCGCGCGGAGTTCTCGCTGTCGCCTATCGGACGCCGGACGGTCTGCCCGCGGTGGTGAAAACCGCGCCGCGGTTGCCCGACGGCACCCCCTTCCCGACCCTGTACTACCTGACCGATCCACGGCTGACCGCCGAGGCGAGCAGGCAGGAATCGGCGGGTGTGATGCGGGAGATGACCGAACGTCTCGGCTCCGACCCGGAATTGGCCGCAGCCTACCGCGCCGCCCACGAGAGCTACCTGGCCGAACGCGACGACATCGAGTCGCTCGGAACCGATTTCACCGGCGGCGGCATGCCGGACCGGGTGAAATGCCTGCACGTATTGATCGCGCACGCGCTGGCGAAGGGTCCGGGCGTCAACCCCTTCGGTGACGAGGCAGTGGCGATCGCGGCGGATAACGGGTTGCGCGGCAAGGCGATCCCGGCCGATTGGCCGACATATGAGCGGACGAAAGAAGACCGATGAACGCATCACCCACCGCGGCGGCCGGAGCAGGTGGACGGAACCGGGTCGCGGCCGTCGACTGCGGTACCAACTCGATCCGCCTGCTGATCGCCGACGTCTCGTCCGACGGCCGCCTGACTGATGTGCATCGCGAAATGCGGATCGTCCGGCTCGGACAGGGGGTGGACGCGACCGGCTCACTCGCACCGGAAGCGATCGAACGCACCCGCGTCGCCTTGGCCGACTACGCGGCACTCATGCGTGCGGCGGGGGTGAGCCGGGTGCGGATGGTCGCCACCTCGGCCACCCGCGACGCCTCCAATCGCGAGGATTTCTTCGGCATGACCAGGGCCGAACTCGGCTCGGTCGTGGCGGGCGCGCAGGCCGAGGTGATCACCGGCGACGAGGAAGCGCGACTGTCCTTCGCCGGCGCGATCGGTGAATTATCCAGTGCGGCCGGACCTTTCGTCGTCGTCGATCTGGGTGGCGGTTCGACCGAATTGGTTTTCGGTGACAGCGGCGGGGTGAAGGCGGCGTATTCCGCCGACATAGGATGTGTCCGGATCACCGAACGGTGCCTGCCGGGCAACCCGCCGACCGCCGAACAAATCGCGGCGGCAAGGGAATTCGCCACCGAACGCCTGACCGAAGCCTTCGCGCGGGTTCCGGTCGAGGGCGCGCACACCTGGGTGGGGGTCGCTGGCACCATGACGACGCTGGCCGCCGTCGCACTCGATCTGCCCGAATACGATTCCGAACGAGTGCACCTGACCAGCCTGACGCTGGATCAGGTGCGCGAGGTCTGCGATCGCCTGATCGGGATGAATCACGACGAGCGTGCCGCGCTCGGCCCGATGCACCCCGGACGCGTCGACGTGATCGGCGGCGGCGCCGTGATCGCGGAGGTGCTCGCCTACGAATTGTCCCGCCGCGCGGGAATTTCCGCCCTCGTCGTCAGCGAGCACGACATTCTCGACGGCATCGCGTTGTCCATCGCCTGATCCCGCCCGCGCCGACCGGCGTGACCGGCTCGGGCGGCGGGCGATTCCCGGTTGGCAATCGCCTCCGGGATGTGTCGCGTGCCCCCTCGGGCGCGTTGGCCGCTACCGAGTGCCCGGCCCGCCTCGGTCGATGAGATCCATGACGGCCGCGCGCAGATCACCGCGTGAACCCTCGCCGTACAACTCGGTGAGCGCGATCTCGGCGACCATCGCGACCAGCAGGTGCGCCACCGCGCTGGGATCGGGCCAGCCGAGGACGGTCAGGTCGGCTTCGATGACGCCCGCGAACTCTCGATTCCGCGCGTAGACCTCGTCCAACAGGTCGCTATCGGTGCGTGATTGCGCGAGAAAGGCTTTGGTTCCGCGCGTCTGCAGGCAGGCGTCCAGGTAGGCGGTGACGCCCACACGGATGCGTTCGGCGCCCGGCGGGATATCAGTGATCTGCGCGGTGATGAGCTCGGCGAGCGCGTCGTGGTACCGGCGGTGCAGGGCGATGACGTAGCTGCGCCGATCCGGGAAATGGTGGTAGAAGGTGCCTTTCGCCATACCGGCGGCCTCGACCACGGCGTTGACGGACAGCCCGCGCAGCCCACGGTCTTCCGCGACGAGTGCGCCTGCGGTCAGGAGGGCGGTGCGGCCGGGCTCGGCTGGTCGTGGCATAGGTGCATCCTCCCCGATCTCTTTGCGTGCGGGCACACCGACGCTAGTCTATGACCGACCGGTCGGTCACGCCCGTTTCGGCGGGCGTCCATTGGAACCAGATGAGGAGAGTCGATGTCACGCTGGCCGAAATACGTCGCGGGCGTCTGTGCCGCCTTCGCCCTGACCGTCGCGAGCGCGATCCAGGTCGCCGCCGCCGATGACGAGCCGGTCGCGCCGTCCTATAGCTACGTCGGCGGACTGGCCGCGCAGGTGACCCGACCCGGTGGACCGCCGCCCGGCGCGAACGACTGGTCCTGCCGTCCGAGTTCGGTCCATCCGAATCCGGTTGTGCTGCTGCACGGTCTGAGCAACGACACCATCACCTGGAATTCGCTCTCGCCGGTTCTGGCCGGAGCCGGATTCTGCGTTTTCACCACGACGTACGGCACCGGCCCGCTCGGCCCGATCGGGGCCATCACTCCGGTCGAGGAGAGCGCGGTCCAGATCGGCGCATTCATCGACCACGTGCTGACGGTCACCGGCGCGGCGAAGGTGGACCTGGTCGGTCATTCGATGGGTGGGGCGGTGCCCTTCTACTACCTCAACCACCTCGGCGGGGTGTCGAAGATCGACGATTACATCGCCATGGGGGCACCGCTGCACGGCACGACATTGAGCGGTCTGCAATCGATGTTCGCCGGATTGCTCGAACAGCCCGCCATCGACGAATTGCTCACCAGCCGGTGCGGCCCCTGCCAGCTCTCCTACGGCGCGCCGTTCCTGCGCACCCTCAACGCCGATCCGGCCATCGCTCCCGACATCCGTTTCACCATGATCGTCAGTCGCTACGACGAGATCGCCACCCCGTACACCACCGGCCTGCTCGACGGGCCGAACGTGCACAACATCGTGCTCCAGGATCTCTGCGCCACCGACTACACCGAACATTACGAATTGACCGCGGATCCGGTCGCGGTGCGCGCGGTGCTCGACGCTCTGGAACCGGCGCGAGCCGAACCCGCGTCGTGCGCGGTCGTCCTGCCGTTCATCGGGCCGGTCGGGCGCTGATCGACCGCTGAGGCCTGTGCGGCAGGTGGGGGCGCCATCGTCGGCGCCCGCGGCTGTCTTCCGCGACCCGGATCACGAGGTCGTGTACTTCCCGATCACCGGACTGGTGACAATTGCCGTCGGCGCGGTTGTTGCTGGGCTCGCGCCCTGGGTAAGCCGCTATACGGCGGGCGTCCACTGCATCGATCCCGGCAGAACCGAGGTAGAAGGAGTACACCGTGACGATTTCGAGCCGTTCCGGCCGCGGCGGACTGTTCCGCACCAAATCGGTGGAACAGTCCATCCGCGACACCGACGAGCCAGACTCGAAGCTCCGCAAAGACCTGACCGCGTGGGATCTGACCATCTTCGGCGTGGCCGTCGTGGTCGGCGCGGGCATCTTCACGCTGACCGCCCGCACCGCCGGTGACGTCGCCGGTCCTTCGGTCTCGCTGGCTTTCGTCTTCGCCGCCATCGCCTGCGGGCTGACGGCGCTGTGCTACGCGGAATTCGCCTCGACCGTGCCGGTCGCCGGCAGTGCCTATACCTACTCCTACGCCACCTTCGGTGAGTTGGTCGCCTGGATCATCGGCTGGGATCTGATCCTCGAATTCGCGCTCGCCGTCGCGGTGGTGTCCAAAGGCTGGTCGCAGTATCTCGGGGAATTGATGGACCGCAAGGCCGCGGTCGTCGATATCGGTCCGGTCACCTTCGACTGGGGCGCGGTGCTACTGATCGCGGTGCTCGGCGTGCTGCTTGCCGTCGGCACCAAACTCTCCTCGCGTGTCTCGGCCATCGCGGTCGCCATCAAACTCGCGGTCATCGCGGTCGTGCTCGTCGTCGGAATCGGTTACTTCGACAGGTCGAATCTGAGTCCCTACATTCCGCCCTCGCGGTCCGGCGCGGCCGACGAGGGCATCCACCAGTCGCTGTTCTCATTCCTGACCGGGGCGGGCAACAGCAGTTTCGGCTGGTACGGCCTGCTCGCCGCGGCGAGCCTGGTGTTCTTCGCGTTCATCGGTTTCGACGTGGTCGCGACCGCCGCGGAGGAGACAGAGAACCCCCAACGCGATGTGCCGCGCGGCATCCTCGGCTCGCTGCTCATCGTCACCGTGCTGTACGTGGCGGTATCGCTGGTGCTCACCGGCATGGTGCCCTACACCGAACTGTCCGGTGACAATGCCACCCTGGCCACGGCCTTCGCGCTCAACGGCGCGGACTGGGCGAAGAACATCATCTCCGTCGGCGCGCTCGCCGGCCTCACCACCGTGGTCATGGTGATGTACCTCGGGCAGACCCGCGTGCTGTTCGCCATGTCCCGCGACGGATTGCTGCCGCGCCGCCTCGCGCATACCGGCGCGAACGGAACCCCCGTGCGGCTCACCGTCATCGTCGGTGTGTGCTGTGCGCTACTGGCCGGCTTCGTCGACTTCGGCACCCTCGAGGAAATGGTCAATATCGGCACCCTGTTCGCCTTCGTTCTCGTCGCGGTCGGGGTTCTCATCCTGCGTCGCACCCGGCCGGACCTGCCGCGCGGATTCCGCGTCCCACTCGTACCGCTGATCCCTGTTCTCGGGGTGCTGGCCTGCCTGTGGTTGATGCTGAACCTGTCGATGGAGACCTGGCTGCGGTTCTTGGTGTGGATGCTGATCGGGTTCGTGGTGTATTTCGCCTACGGGCGACGGCACTCCGTGCTCGGGCTGGCATCGTCGCCGGAGCGGGGTTCGGAGTAGGGAAGAGGGTTTGTGTCCTGGCCGTCGTCCGGACTGTGATCCTTCACCCACCCTTCCCACCCGCCGGACGCGCGTCCCCCGCAAATCTCGTTGTGCACCTTGACCTCTGGCAATTCTGTGGAATACCGCCGATTGATCTGAGCCGCCCATTCGACTCACCGGGGGGCATCGGGATTCCGGTACAGGCGTACGGGTCGGTAGGCTGACCCGCACGCCCCTATAGCCCAATTGGCAGAGGCAGCGGACTTAAAATCCGCCAAGTGTCGGTTCGAGTCCGACTGGGGGCACTACGAAACCGCAGGTAGATCACCATTGTCGTGTTTGTCGGCCTCCTCGGCGGTCATGTCAGTCCGCAATGAGTCCGCAGCGGCCAGCGCTCCTTGATGCATCGCGTCGGCGACCGGGTCGAGGTCGTCATCGAACAGATGGCCGTACAGATCGAGGGTCAGGGTGGCCGTTTTATGGCCCAGCATCTTCTGAACGACCTTGATATTGGCCCCGGCGCTGATCGCCAGGGACGCCGCAGTGTGGCGAAGTCCATGCGGCACCAAGCCGTCCAACCCAGTGGCGGAAACTGCCTGATCGAACGCCCATCGGAATTCGCCGAGCGGCAAGTGTCCGCCGTGTCGACCCTCGAAAACCAGCGATTCGCGGTCCCGACCGTCGAGGTAGCTGGTCAGTTGGTCAACCAGGAATCTGGGCACCGGCACCGACCGTGACGTGTGGTTTTTTGTGTCGGTCTGCACAATGCCCTGACCCACGACATAAGTTGCTGAACGCGAAATCATGATCCGCCGACGATCTAGGTCGACATCCGAACGCCGGAGCGCGATGGCCTCACCGAACCGTATACCGGTATACGCCAGCACGAACACAAGCGTCCTGAATCGTCCAGATCCCAGCGCCACTTCCAGAACCTGCCGATGGGTGAGGTACCGCCGTTCAGCCGGGGACTTCTGAGGAAGGTCGATCTCCTCAGCCGGATTCACCGCCAGTCGCTTGGCCTTGATCGCGAACCGCAGCACCTGGTCGAGCACCTGGTACGCCTGAATCACACGCGACGCCGACAAGCCCTGCCCTTTGAAGCGGTAGCCCCCCGACTCCGAGAGGGTCACCACCCACGCTTGTACGTCCTCGAACTCGATGTCTCGCAACGGTGTTCGTCCCCATCGGGGAATCACAAGCCTGTCAAGAAGCGAACGGTATCCGGCAACCGTCTTCGGCTTACGCAGCTTCTTGGTCGCAAACCACTTCTCGGCCACGACCGCGAACAACACCGCACTGCGATCCGGATCGACCCACGTACCAGACACCACCTTCGTGGTTACATCGCCGTCGAGAAACCGTTGCGCATCGGCCTTCACCGCGAACGCCGCCGTGCGCTCTACTCCGTTCGGATCGACATACCGCGCACGCCACCGCTTGACCTTGCCGTGTCGCTCCGCAGACTTCACCTTCTTCCGCAGCTTCTCTCCGGTCGCCGGATCGACCACGGTCACAGTCGGGAACCAGCGATCCTCGATTCCGGAACGCGGATTGCGCCGGGTAGTCACTACGCCGCCGCCCTGCCGCTACCGGTGGCCTGTTCCTGTTCGGCGATCCAGGCCAGCACCACCGACTTACGCCACACCCGGCGACGCGGACCCAGCTTGAAGCTCTCCGGGCCGCGCCCGACGTGCGCCCACCACCGCCAGGTCGCTTCCGGAATCCCGGTCAGTTCCTCGCACTGCTTCGCACGTAGGAAGGTGTCGTTCTCGTTCATGATCAATTCCTCTCAGGCCGCTTCCGGAAAGCTCGAATCTTGTTGCAGTGCAACGGTTTCACGTGAAACCAGGTCGCCTGGTGGTCCCTCGTCCCGCACGAGGCAAGCCCTGTCGTACTCGGCGCGCTGGCGGATCTTGAGCGCGACCGCGGCCATGACCAGGTGTGAACGTGGGGGCGCGTCCCGATCACCGGGACCGACCGGGGTGATCCGCAGATGGGAGGTGTCGGGCGGGAAAATGCCGAGCGCGGAGAGCTTCTCGCGCACGTACTCCATGCGTTCGGCCTTGTGATCCGGGACCGTCTTGCCGGACCACTGGCGGGAGTTGTTGCACCGTTTGCCGGGGACGCCGAGCAGTTCGCGGCGGTGGTTCTTGCCTCGGCAGTGACCGGGTTGGGTCTTCTCGTTCGCGCCCCGGGGGACGATGCCGTAGCGCAGCCACACCGCGCACGTCTTGGAACACGGGGTGCGTTGGAGTTCGGCGTGGAGCCGTTCGTAGTGGCGGTTCACACGCGGGCTGTCGGACTCGAGGATTTCGCCGACCGACTTGGTGAGGTACTTGGTCAGGTAGGCGACCTTGCGATCCATTTCCGGTGTGCCCGCGAGGATCTGGACGGGCTTGGACTCGGCACCGAACTTGAGGGTGTGGGCGGGTTCGATCTCATCGACCGAGGCGATCACGTCCAGGGCATCATCCCAGTGGGTCAACGCCCGCCGAGTGCGCGGGTCCACGAACGTGCCCGCCGTGTGGTCCCAGACCGGCATGTGATCGCCGGAATAGACCTCGTGTTCGGGGCCGTGGTGGGGCCACCAGATGTTGCGGTAGGTCGCCGCGGTCACCGCGTACAGGATCTTGGTCGGG
This sequence comes from Nocardia sp. NPDC005366, assembly GCF_040606855.1. Taxonomy (NCBI): domain Bacteria; kingdom Bacillati; phylum Actinomycetota; class Actinomycetes; order Mycobacteriales; family Nocardiaceae; genus Nocardia; species Nocardia sp. NPDC005366. Next base: position 3,835 of record NZ_JBEXFQ010000021.1, on the reverse strand, counting down.
ACCGATCCCCGGATGGCAAGGTGGATGTGGGGTGCACCGCGCTTCTGGGGTTCGACACTGGCCCAGTACTGCACGTTCCACCCGACCGCGCGGCGAAGGTTGATGATCCAGTGATCGAACAGTTCCTTCATGTGCATGATGTCGCGGGCAGCGCGTGCGTAGTCGTAGGAGTCCGGGTCGACCGGGGAACCATCCGACACCCACGCCCCACGCTTGTCCCTGCCGCCCTCGGGATCCCACACCCGATTGATGCGGCCGTAGGAGCCCATCGTGAGAGTCCAGAACGTAGACGGTCGGTACTTGCCGTTGGCGTAGGCGGTCCCGACCGTGGTCCGGGCGACCTTCTTGCGGGGCAGGTCCGGCAGATCGTCACGCCGCTTGGTCGACTTCGCCCTACGTCGTGGTTTCTCCTCCAGGGCCGGGAGACGGCCACGCACACCGAGTTCGCGTAGCTCGGTGTCGAGGTCGGCCACCAGAGCCTTGACCGCGTCCGCGAGTTCGCCGTCACCGTCGCGGCGAGCTTCGTGGAAGGAGTCGAACAGCGCCGCGCGAGCACCGAGCACCTGGGCCTGTGCTTCGGTGACGACGGGTTCGGGGGTGACGGGTTCGTGTTCGGCGCACCACCCCTCTTTGAGTTGGGTCACTCGGACGTACTTGTTCGCTTTCGCGCAGGCGGGGCAGGTGGAGGTCACGGTGGCCTTGCACGGGGCACCGATGTAGGAGACGCGGGCGGTGTGGGGGTCGAATGCCCGCATCGGCACCACCCGCGCACACACGTCGTGCTTCTCCGCGGCAGCTTCGGCGATGTCGCGCAGGTCGGGCATCGCGCGCCGTTCGGCCGCCGTCTGACGATTCGGGGCCACAGCACCCAGCGGAGCCGACACCGCCGTCACGCCATCACTCCCATCGACGCGGTGACCTTCTCCAGCGACTCCAGACGTTCGGTCAACCGATCCAGATGCGCGGTGACCATCAGCAACCGGTCCAACACCACCGACAACGACACCTCCGACCCGACCTCCACCGCAGCGGCGACCGGTACCGAGTCCTCGGACGGCCACAATTCGGCCATCGAACGACCCACCGCCACCGCCACCGCGTGACGAGTCACCGGATGCGGACGACGCCCTTGGGAGATCCAGCGTTCGACCGTCTTCGCGTCCACCCGGACCCGTTCGGCCAACATCCCCGGCGTCATCCCGGCGTTCAGGATCGCTTCCCGCAGAACAGCATTCGCGGCCATGATCACGCCCTCTTCTCGATCGAGGCCACCAGACCCCCGAAGCACGACCAGCAACGCAGGAACGCCTCATCGGGGAACCGGTGACCGTTGATGTACTCGGTGCCCTTGCACGCCTCACAGACCCGCCACACCGTCACCTTGTGAGTCGCGACGCACGACACCCGCTCGCACCGCTTGCGCAGGCAGTACCGGCACACGCCAGCCGCGTTCACACGCGAGGGAGGCGGCACTCTCCTACCCCGCGCCATCAGAACCACGCCTCGGGATCATTGATGTCGAACACCTCGGAGACCCGACCGGCGTGATCACGGATCACCGGACGGCCCTGCGCCGAGTAACCGATCACCACCGGCCCCGAAGACACCTTCACCTGGGGAGCGCCGGGGAAGTCGATCACCTCGGCCAGTTCCCCGTCGTCGGAGGCATCGGTCAGACCGCCGAAGCAGTCGCACCGATGGCAGGCCGCCTCCGGGTCCACATGACCGTTCACCCACTCGCTGCCACCGCACCGGTCGCACAGCACCCACACCGAACGGGCGTAATCGGCCACACACTGAGCCGACGAGCAACCACGCTTGGCGCAGTAGATGCAGAAACCCGCGAGATTCAAGCGCGAGGGGCGAAGGGATTTGGTGGCAGCTGTCCGAACAGACTGTGCGTTCATAGTTTTGGTCTCCCGATGTCTCAGCTTGTCCACTGTTCTATGCCAACCTAGTACACCATAGGACAGTGCAAAGTGTCCACCCCTACCTATGGCGATATAGGGCAGGGTCTATCTATCCTTTGTGGATGAGCGCCGCATCGACTCCCAAGGCTCCGTACCAGCAGGTAGCCGCCAGCCTCCGAGCGCAGATCGAAACGGGTGCGCTAGCGCCGGGGGAGAAGATTCCGTCCACTCGAGCGCTGGCCGAGAGGCATGAGGTAGCCCCCATGACCATCAGCAAGGCCATACGAGCACTGGCTGACGAAGGCTGGATTGTCACCGTTCCGTCGCTGGGTGTCTTTGTCGCCGACTCGTTGCCAGCCACCGCCGCCGATTTGGCCAAGCAGGTTGCCGACCTTGACAAGCGACTCCGCGCTGTTGAGACAAAGCTGAGCGAGTCGTAATCACTGTGCTCGGTCATGCTTCCACTGTCCGTTGGTGTCGACCCCCAAGGAAGCCTGTCGCTGTCTCCCGTCTGTCTCCCAACATGATTGGAGACGAAGGCAGGGCTGTGGAGACAGTCGACTCAGGTCGATACTCGATGTCATGACCGAGAAGCCCGCTCACGTGCCCCACGGACAGGAATTCCGAGCCGTCCTCCGAGACGCGCGGAACAGTGTAAACGCATCACTGAATGACCTCGCTCGCGACACCTACACATCGCGTGGATGGATCAACAATGTCGAAGCTGGACGCCGCTGGCCGTCGCGGGAGTGGGTTCTGAGTGCGCAAGCAATACTTCGCACGGAATCTCTGTTGCCAGCCTGGGAAATCGAGAATTCTCAGCGTGACAGTGATATCCGCATTAAGAATGCGATAAAAGAATCCGAACGGGAAGCGCATTTTCTGCTTTCTATCGAACCTGACACGGCCGACATCGAAACAATAAACGAGTCGGTTGCTGATCTGGCGGTTGCATACTTGGCAAATCCGGCAGAACCCATGTTCAATCAGGGGATTGCCTTGCGCGGTGAATTGGTGCGACGAGTCAAGTCGGGCGCTTTTCATCCGCGTGAAAGGTTGGACCTGCTCACCGCGCTCGGGCGGGTATCCGGCGTTCTCTCGTATGCGACCCTTGACCTTGGGCAGTCCACCACCGCAATGCTCCACGCAGAGGTTGCCCGCAAGATGGGAACGCTGGCCGGGAGCAGCGACCTGGTGGCGTGGGCTTATGGGACAGAATCCCTGATTGAACGGTTTGATCAGCATTACGAGCACGCGCGGGACTTGCTGTTAAGTGCGGGTCCGTACCTCGGGGCCGGAACGTCAGCCATTCGCGTACTCTGTGGACTCGCCCAGTGCTCTGCAAACCTGGGTGATACCCGCGCGGCAATGGAATACATCGCACAGGCGAAAAAAGCGCGGGACATCGCTGGAGAGGATGCGGTCGAAGGGCTGTTCACCTTCTCGCCCGCAAAGCAGGAGTATTACACTGCCTCGGCGCTCATGTGGTTGCCCGACCAAGCGGCGCTGAAGGTGGCTGAGGAAAGCGCAACCAGAGCCATAGCGATTTGGGAGCACGAGCCAGTAGAGCAACGCTCGCTGGACGATGAGGCATTGACCCATGTCTATCTCGCAACGTCTCGGATCAAGCTAGGCGAGATCGAAGGCGCAATGGCCGCGGTTCGTCCTGTGCTGGACCTCCCCAACGATCGACAGATCTCCTGGATTCGCAAACGAGTCGGGGAACTGTCGAATCTGATCACGACGGACAGCAGGTACAAGCGGTCTCGGACAGCTTCCGCCGCAGTCGAAGAGCTACGAACCCCTTCGTAGCCCCCGTCCCAGCACTCATGGATGTGGTTGCTGAATTTCGCTATATAGAGTCAAGAGCGCCCCGGCGGCGCTCCGCGCCGCCGCCGCGCTTCGACACGCAACCGCCCGCCTCC